>CAYSEY010000101.1:0-2518 GCA_964430405.1 uncultured Candidatus Saccharibacteria bacterium | reverse complement strand
ATTGCCTGTTGCAATACTACTAAGGTAGCAAATATTGCTGTATATAATTTGTGCATGGTTTTGTAGGTCAGATGAACGGGCCTAGAAAAACCTTTTCCTGATTAATGATCTTTATCAGGAACGAGTCGACCTCAAAAGAGTGGTTCGTTCCTATTTGCACCTAATAAAAAAAGACCCGAAATGGATCTGTTTTATTAAGCGGGGAGTAGTATACCAAGATTATTGATATTTGTCAATAGTAACTATGTGCTTTTTTTTGTACTTAACCTGATAAGTTGGCTATTATTCGGTTCTTAGAGCTTCGATTGGATCGAGTTTGGCTGCTTTTCTGGAAGGTAGCCAGCCGGCGAATATTGCAACAATGATTAGGATTAGTATTAAGCCTATTACCTCGAGGGGTTTGAATATTAATAAGCTATTGCCGTCACCCAGGCTGAGCTGTTTGGTGATCCACGGGTTAAGGAGTACTCCAAGGCCTATCGCTAGTAATGAACCTATTAAACCACCTAATAAACCTATCCAGGCGGCTTCAAAGCGGAACAACCTGCCAATATCTCGTTTGCGCATACCCAGGGCTTTCATAAGTCCAATTTCGCGGGTACGCTGCACAACGCTGATATACATTGTATTAACTATTCCAAACACCGAGGCGATAATTGCGATTAATCCGAATGCAACCACAATTCCTTGCAGAACCTGAATGATTTGTAGGAGAAATTCTTGGGTTTCTTTAACGCTCTGTGCCTGATAGCCAAGTTCTTTGAGTTTGTTTTGTACTCTGGTTAGCTTGGCTTCATTGAGGCCATCTTCTACCTTTACGTAGCCAAAATTGTACTTGCGATAGTCCTGCGTACCTTTGGTAGTAATATCGTTGAGTCGTTTGGCGTCTTCCTGGCCTGTAAAAATGTATAGCTCTGTACCAGGCTGGCTAGAAGCTGGCTTTTTGAGCACGGCAGCTATGGTGAATTCTTCGGTAATAGTAACTGGTGCTGGAGCAACCTGTGGTGGGCCGAATGGGTTGGTTGGTGCGGTGGGCGCAGTCGTGGGTTCGCTAACCGCGAGGGTTACTTGCTTATCTATGGCGCTATTTGCATCCTTAAAACCCAGCACTTCAAGATAGCCTTCGGGTAGTAACAATCTCTTGTTGTCCAAAGGTTTTGGTATGCTACCGGCTAACAACTCTGGCTTTTGCGAAGGGCTAAATGCTTGGACGGTACCTACATACTTCTTTTGGCCTTCACGAGTAATGTATTCTAAATTCACCACAATGTCTTCGCGTACCGACTCAACACCTTCAACTGCCTTAATTTTAGTAATATCTTCTTCAGTAATTTTCTTAATCTGTATAGGTGCCCCGGCATTTGATATAGAGTTGCCAAAACTAGGGTCGTATTCCTTAGGTTTTGAGCTATCTCCAGATCCAAACAGTGATTCGTCGTTGCTGACGATTAATTCGGTAGGGTCAAAATTTTCGGCAATGATCTTATTAACAAAAGCCGTCGCGCCGTTACTGGCTGCCAATGTGAGTGTGAGGGCAAAGGCGCCTACTGCAATTGCTAAAGCAGTAAGAATAGTTCGTGCTTTGGCGCTACGCAGACTGCGGCCCGATCGGCGGATTAGATCTGATAAATACATTAAACGCGTCTCCTTTTGGGCTTTTTGATACTCATGCCGTCCGGATTGGTCACTATTTCGCCGTCTTTTAGGTATACCTGGTGTTTGCATCGCGAAGCTAGCTCGGGGTCGTGAGTAACAATTACCAGCGTGCAACCTAGCTTTTTATTAAGCTTAAACAACAGTTTAATTACCATTTCGCCAGTGGAGCTGTCGAGATTGCCTGTTGGTTCATCGGCAAATATCAGCTTTGGTTTATTAACTATCGCTCGGGCAATAGCTAGGCGTTGTTTTTGCCCGCCAGATAAGTTTGCAGCTAGGTTATTTACCTTATCTTCTAGGCCAACGGCTTTGAGAGCCTCCAGTACATGTTTGCGACGATCGCGGCGGCCGACCCGAGCAATTTCGAGAGGCAGCATCACATTTTGGTAACAAGTCTGGTTGGCTTCCACAAAGAAGGATTGGAATATAAAGCTCATTTCTTTGGAGCGAAATTTGTCTTTTTGCTTGGCTTTTAGCTTGTGTATACTCTCGCCATGAATAATTATTTCACCGCTCGAAGGGTGGTCGAGCCCACTCATGACATGCATTAAAGTTGATTTACCAGACCCACTTTTGCCAATTATTGCTACTGAGTCGCCATCTTTGATTTTAAAATCGACATTATATAAGGCAGTAAAAAGGTTATCGCCCTTGCCGTAGGTTTTGGTAATTTTATGTATTTCGATCATTACTATAAATTGTATAGCAAATACTCAATTTATGGAATCTGTTTAAAACTATCGACATAAACTAACAAATCTGTTATAACTATGTGCAGTTCGTTGACAAAGCTACTTAGGTAGCGCAAACAGAGGAGATGAGTTAGTGGATATCGAGGAGCTCGGTCGCGAGATCGATAAGC
>CAYSEY010000100.1:0-2532 GCA_964430405.1 uncultured Candidatus Saccharibacteria bacterium | reverse complement strand
TCATTTAGATTATATCACGAAATTAGGGTACAGGGTGAATATGTGAATTATAAGAAAATTTCGTTAAGTAGCCGCCAAATAGAACGCTCGATAGTTATTTTTGAATCTAAAAGCGACTGGGAGCAGCCACAATCTATCTATAAGATAATGTGTGAAAAGGGTTGGGGCGTTAACGTATTTTGTATGTTTTCTTCTGGTGTTAAGTGGGCACAGCTAGCCGAGGGGGTTATCGAGGGGATTGTTTTGAAGGATTCTTGGGAGAAGCCTTGGGATGTGGCGGCAGGTTCGCTTCTTGTTACTGAAGCGGGTGGAACTATCAAGAACATAAAGTCAGATAGCTATGAATACAGTAAGACCGACTTAATTGTAGCAACCCCGGCTATATTCGGCGCTTTGGATGAAATAATCCGATGAAAGAAATTGTCTCACCCAAACCAGAAACAACACAATTTTCTCCAGCTAAAAAAATGGTATTAAAGAATAGTGAAATTGTAGATACAACCATGGGTGTCCCAGAGCGCTACGTCAAGTACATTGCCGACTCTATAGAAAAAGCACTCGAGCAAATGAATATTAACCCAGACGACATTCTATTGTCTGGGTATTCTGGTCAAGATGGCGCAGAGAGAGAGAAGGTAAGCAATGTCGTAGGTCATCTCCAGGGTGAGTTGAAAGTTGTCGCTCGTAGGGCGATGCAGATGGAAGATGAAGGAGTATTCGATAGTAACCCAGAAAAGAAAGCCTTGTTACAATCAGAAATTGCCCAAATCAAAGAGAATTTGAAGAATCCACTACCACAGTACTTTTTTACTGATATAGATGGGCTTGGCGACGATCTTAACCCGATTAATTATGCTGCTCTTGGGGGTAGACCTACGATAGGTATATACGACAAAGCAAAACTATTGGAGCTTACACCAGACGCCGATCAGGGTGGTATGTTCGTTGTTGCGGCTAACTTCGATCAGATCAGGCAAGCCCAAATAGCTGAAGTTTACCCTTATTATGTAGATGAGCTCGATCTCCCTATTGATTAAGTATTATCAAGTTCCCGATAAATTATGAATGAATCACAACACAACAAATTATATAACTGGCTATTTTTATGTCACGACGGTAGTTATGTTTATGGCCAGGCGCCGAATATTCCAATTGCAATTGCAGGTATCGCATTTATTTTGTCCATCGTTATAAAAGATCCGGCTCTCAATAGCACCATAGTATTAATATTCCGACTGTCGGTAATTACTTGGGCAATACTAGAGCTAGCGTGGGGAATCAATAACTTTCGACGCATACTTGGAGCTCTAGTGCTCTTGGTGGTTTCGGTCGGTGTCTTAATAAGTTAAAATATTGAAATGAACGAGCAAGTCGTATTGGTAGATGAACAAAATAATAAGCTAGGCTTGGCTGATAAGTACGAAATACATACAGATAAGACTCCATTGCACCGTGCGTTTTCACTATTTATGTTTAACAAAAATGGCGAGCTACTTCTACAGCAGCGAGCAGATAGTAAAAAGACCTGGCCAAATATTTGGAGTAATTCGGTTTGTGGCCACCCCGCCGATTGTGAGTCATTCGAAGCAGCTGCTAAGCGACGCGCAGATTATGAACTCGGTATCGAAATAAGCCGGAATGAAGTGCATATTATTCTTCCGGAGTACCGTTATTGCTACAAGCACTTGGGGGTTGTAGAAAACGAGTTTTGCCCTGTACTAGTAGTGTTTGGTGATTTTATGCCAAGCCCCAATCCGGCAGAGGTTCAGGCCGTTCGCTGGGTTAAATGGTCGGACTTTTTAGATGAAATTCATAAACCCAATAACTATTCGGAGTGGTGCCAGGAAGAAGCTGAGCTACTAAGTAAAAGCGGTGAATTTAAGAAGCTATACGATGCCAACACCAAATAAGGTAGTTCATGTTAAAGACAAATTCCAAGACTATAGTTATATACTCTCTGCTCCAGAAGGCAAAAACTTTGACCCAGAATTTAAGCCAGAACTAACTCCAGCCGAGATGCTAAAGATGGGAGTATTTGGTGGCGAATACTTTGCTGACCAACCAAGCGATTTACCAAAGGCCTGGTTGAAGAATGCTAAATTATTATTAAAGGCCGATGCTAAGCTGAATTTCTTTGGTGTTTCGGCTTCACAACCACTTCAAGTATGGCAACAAAAAGGCTGGATAGATGAACGCGATCCGCGTGGGTGCTTCCAGTGGTACTGTCGTTACTATCTCGGTAGGCGAGAGCCAGAATATGACGCCTGGCAAATTAAGCGCTGGAAAGCAATTAGGCGCCACATTGGCCAAATCAAAGCTAACTGTATGCCTGGCGATATACATTGTCGGCCCCGCCAGCGCCAAGCCCTCTTGCACTGGGCTTACGATTCTACCGTAATTTAGTCATTGAAAGACCATAACTATCACATTTGGTATAATTTAATTGTATGAAAGAGACGACCTTCGAAACTACGATTAAAGGATTTGGTAACAATGCTGGTATTGTTGTGCCATCTAGATCTTTGGACGAAC
>CAYSEY010000099.1:1568-2796 GCA_964430405.1 uncultured Candidatus Saccharibacteria bacterium | reverse complement strand
TTTGCCGCTACGAACCTCTACCACAATTGGTACATTAAATTTATGCACAGACTCCATCTCGGTCTTCATAATTTCGCTAATTTTTTCTACATCTGATTTTTCGCATTCCACAATCAATTCGTCGTGTATCTGTAATAACAGATGGGCTTGCTTGGGTGGCTTTGTTCCTTTGTTGAATTCATCAAACCTATCTGCAATCTTTATCATCGCCAGCTTCATCATATCCGCAGCCGTACCCTGCAAGGGCATATTAACAGCGGCTCGCTCGGCGGCAGCGCGAATAATAAAATTGCTCGAATGCACATCTGGGCACGGGCGACGACGGCCAAATAATGTTTCGGTAAATCCTTCATCGTGCGCTTGTTTTTTAAGCTTTGCGATATATTCAGCTACTCCTTTGCGTAAACCAAAATAACGGTCGATAAACTCACGCGACTGGTCATAGTCAAAACCGGTGGCAACCGATAAGCCATGTGGGTTCATACCATATAGCACACCAAAGTTGATCGTTTTAGCACCATAGCGCATATCTTTAGTAACTTCTTCAGGCCTAACCTCAAACATCTCGGCTGCAGTTAAGGTATGAATATCGGCCCCACTCATAAAATCCTTTATCATCGGCTCGTCATTGGCGAGTTCAGCCGCAAGCCGTAGCTCAATCTGGCTATAGTCCGCTGAAATTAAAACTTTTCCCGGACTGGCCACAAAGGCCTTGCGAATTTCTCGGCCTGTTTCTGTACGAATTGGAATATTTTGCAAATTCGGGTCTGTACTGCTTAGCCTACCGGTCTGAGCAATCGTTTGGTTATAGCTGGTGTGGATACGGCCATCTGGCTTCACTAGTTTTGGCAAGGCATCGACATAAGTGCTCTTAAGCTTAGTTAGTTCGCGAAATTCAAACATTAAATCAACAATTTTGTGCTTACCACGGAGTTTTTCGAGCTCGCTTGCAGCAGTACTAATACCGGTCTTGGTCTTTTTGAGTCCGGTAGAATCTATCTTGAGCTTTTCAAACAACACTACCTGCAATTGAGCTGGCGAACTAATATTAAATTCGCCTTTTGCTAGCTTCCAAATGGATTGCTGTAACTCATTAATCTTTTTTTCGTACCGAGCAGATAGATTATCTAAAAAACTACTATCAAGTTCTATTCCTTGATATTCCATATCGCCCAATATAGGTATGAGTGGCCACTCCATTTCACCGGCCAGGTCGTTAAGCCGCCCT
>CAYSEY010000099.1:0-1522 GCA_964430405.1 uncultured Candidatus Saccharibacteria bacterium | reverse complement strand
GGTAATATCGGCGTCTTCGCAGGCATACTGAGCGGCGTCTTTAATAGGCACCTTATCAAAAGTAATCTGACTTTTACCGTTCTTACCAATAAGTTCGGTTATCTCAATCATCGAAATACCCAATTCGTTATAAGCTAGTTGGCTCAAACTCTGAGCCCGACCGATCGGGTTAATAAGATAGGCAGCGACCATGGTGTCAAAGGCAATTGGACCTAATTTAAGATCTTCGAACGGTCGCGTAACTACGTAATCGTACTTAATGTTATGCCCGACTTTGCCGATTTTGGGGTCTGCTAGTGTTGGTCCAATAATATCGAAAAACTCATCGTATCCAATTTCTGTTGATTCGTCGTGTTTGACCGGGACATAGTAAGCTTCAGCATCCTGAAAACAAAATGAAGCGCCAACCAAATTAGCATCTACCTGGTCCTTACTGTCTGTTTCGGTATCGAAAGCAAAAACTCTTTGCTTTTTTAGCTGTTGCGCCAGATCCTTCAGCTCGGAAACCTTTGTGACGAGATGGTATTTAGCTTTTCCCAGATGCTCACGATTATACTCAAACGCTTCTTCCTCGGCCTCTACAAAAGCTTCCATCTGGGCATCATCGGTAACCTTTTGCTGAGGCAGCTTGGCAAGCAGGCTCTTAAACTCGAGCTTATGGAACAAATCAAAAACTTTTTTGCGATCATAATCATGGATATGGGCGGCTTTTAAATCGAACTTGAGCTTCATATCGCGCTTTATGGTTGATAGTTCCTCACTCAAATAGGCATTGGCTTTCCCTGCTTCAAGTTTATTGCGCACCGCAGGCTTTAAATCGTCCAGGTGGGCATATATGTTATCAAGTGTCTGATATTCAGATACCAGCTGTGTGGCAGTTTTATCACCAATGCCGGCTACTCCTGGTATATTGTCGCTCGTATCCCCTTTGAGGGCCTTATAAACAATAAATTCCGTAGGAGTGACACCATACTTATCATGCACTGCTGATTCGTCATAAATGAAAGTGTCACTAAATCCTTTGCGCATTGTGAATACAGTGGTTTGAGGGCTAACCAGTTGAAGCTCATCCATATCACCAGTAACTACCACTACATCGACCTGCTTCTCGTATTGCGCACTCAGCGAACCGATAATGTCGTCGGCCTCAAACCCACTTTCTTCAATCAGCGGGATATTAAAAGCTGCCACAACTTCTTTGGTCAAAGGCATTTGGTCATATAGTTCTTGGTCGGCTTTTTTGCGTGTAGCCTTGTACTCAATGTAGCGATCATGCCGGAAGGTCTTACCAGGGGCATCCCAGGCAACAGCAACATAATCGGGCTTGAGCTCACGCAAAGCCAATAGCATCATCATAGTAAAGCCATACACCGCATTAGTAGGTGTTCCATCTTTGGTGGTCAGATATGGAATAGCATGGTAGCCCCTGTGCACCAATGCATGGCCGTCGAATATAACTAGCTTTTTGCGTTTCATATGAATTATATTCTAACCTTGTAGCTAGAAAGAAGCTATCTCAAAG
>CAYSEY010000098.1:1820-2893 GCA_964430405.1 uncultured Candidatus Saccharibacteria bacterium | reverse complement strand
CCCAGTGAATGCCCATATTAACGGAAAAATATCACCATCTTTCCTAACAATTAATAGGTTTTCTTCACCATATTTAGTAATTGCGTAGGCTTTAACAAAGCCTTGATCGATATAATAGATGCCTCGTGGGTCGTCTCCGGCACGAACAATAGACTCACCTTTTTTGTAAGATAGCTTTGTGCCACTGTGAAAAAAGTCTACTAGTTGCTGAAGTACGGATTCATCGGCTAACATATATAAATTATGACAGGTTGCCTTAGTTTTAACAAATATTGATAAATATCACATCTACACATGCTATTTATTACGGAGACACTCTTCGGCTTCTTGTAAAATGAAATTACGAGATGGGAGGTCTGGGATGAATAATCAAACAGCAACACCTTACAAAATTAGTAAGTTAGATTTTTTTAGTAATCAAGAGTTGGCTGAATTACCCAAGCTACTGTTGCCGGGTGAGAATGTTCTTTCAGTGATAAGTGGCGTATACACCTCCGGTACAGCCATACTGTGCGTGACATCTAAGAGGCTCTTGTTGATTGATAAAAAGTTGGTAAGACTTAATTTTGAAGACATAAGGTTTGAATCTATTAGTGAGGTTAACTATAGTCACCAATTATTTTTGGCGTCTTTAAACTTATATTATGCTGGACGAAATCTACAGTTTAGAACCTGGTATAAAGATGCGCTCAGAACTTTGGCTCAGTTTATACAAGATAAGATGTTTGAGGCAAGAGAGGCCGGCAACAGAAGTGTGAACATGTTTGATGCGCCTGGTGGTGATGGCTTGGTCGCTGAAGATACTCGAAGTGACAGAATAAATCCCAAGGCAAGTAGTGTCGATACTCGTATTGTTGTTGAGAGTGAGGCGAATAGTTTCGAGCGTTATTTAGATAAGCGTACGGCACTATGGCTCAGGGCTAGGAGGCTAGCAGCTGGAGTAGATTTATCAAGGATCGGCCGTGAAGTTGTTGGGCTGTCACTTGGCAAATAAATAACAATAGACTTACTCGCTAAACGTTAAAGCGAAATTCAACAACGTCATCTGGTCTCATGATGTAAGTTTTGCCTTC
>CAYSEY010000098.1:0-1810 GCA_964430405.1 uncultured Candidatus Saccharibacteria bacterium | reverse complement strand
AGATTTTGCAGCCGAGACTGAGCCTGCTTCAAGCAGGTCTTCAGAACTCACAACCTCGGCAGCTATAAAGCCTCTTTCGAAGTCACCGTGAATCACTCCAGCGGCCTGAGGGGCAGTAGAACCCTGTTTGATTGTCCAGGCTCGCACCTCTGTGCCGCCTGAAGTTAAGTAGCTTTGCAGTCCAAGTGTTTCGTATGCTGCACCGATAACTTTATTAAGACCTGATTCATGTTGACCATAACTTTCAAGTAACTCTGCGGCGTCCTCATCTGGCAAATCTTTTAATTCTGCCTCGAGCTGTGCATTCACGAACAGACTCTGAGCGGGTGATACCAATGCGCGGAGTTCGTTTTGTTTCTGTTCATTCCCAAGGTCTTCTTCGTCGAGGTTGAATACATAAATGACTGGTTTTGTGCTAATGAGCTGTAGGCTCTTAAGAACCTTAGCCTCCTCGGTGTCCGGGTCGAGTTTATTAACCAAAGCGTGAACACCAATAATATCTCCAGCCTCTAGACACTCTTTAATCTGCGTAATAAGTTCAAGGGTTGGTTTTATTTTTGGATTGGCTTTTGAATCTTTTTGCAAACGAGGAAGGGTTTTTTCTATAGTCTGGAGATCTGCCAACATGAGCTCAGTGTTGATAATTTCAATGTCTTGCTTCGGATGAATGCGGTCATGAACGTGCACAATATCATTGTTCTCAAATGCACGGACAATGTGCACAATAGCTTGGCATTCTCGGATGTTTGCTAAAAACTGATTGCCCAGGCCTTCGCCTTTACTGGCGCCCGCAACAAGACCGGCAATATCCACAAAGGTGACAGTAGCGGGTACAATCGGCGCGCCGTTATAAAGTTCTGATAGTTTTTGTAAGCGTGTATCGGGTACAGGAACAATACCCGTGTTCGGTTCAATAGTAGCAAAAGGGTAGTTTGCAGCCAGAATGTTATTTTTCGTCAGAGCGTTAAATAGGGTAGATTTACCAACGTTCGGTAAACCGACAATTCCAATTTGAAGTGAAGCCATAGACTATATTCTAACAGATCACGGGCCGAATTATCATTTTATTTATTAAAGTTAGGTTTAATGATCCCAAGCTTTATTATGAATATAATATTGTCTTAATATAATTTTCTATATCCAGGAGGGAGGGGGGATCGATTGTAGTCTGCGAGTATCTGTTTTTGGACTGCAGCCAATGCATGCGCATCTCGGTAATAGTTATTGAAGCTCGATATAATATCTTTTGAAGTTTGCGAGCCCGAAGTGTCGTTTAGCGCTTCATTGCGATATACGTTTAGCTTTTGTAGTGGTACAAAAATTGCATTTACTGCACCAGCGAAATGGTTAGCGTTTTGGTACATCGACATGTATTCAGAATAAGTGACTGAGCTCTTGTTGGCGATAGCTTCACTCTCAAGTTTGGCAGCCCTAGCATTCGCAAGGTAGGCGCTCGCTAATCTTTCCCATGCTTGCATTTCGGTCAATTTCTGATTTTTGGTATTATTCGGTTTTGGCGTACTCGTCGTATTTGACTGGGGTCGCTTGCCCTCGGAGCTTCCTTTGATGTCGGCAGGGTTGGTTACTGGCCGGGTGTTGTAAGTAGTGGTATAGCTACTGTTACATTTGACGCCCTGTTGTTCGGAGGCTCTTTTAAACTCATTCCAAACCGTGCTTATTTGTGTAGTATTCTTGAAATCCTTCACTTGACTGTTGAGCTTATTGAGCCAATATTGGTAACCGCTGTTGCTGTATTGAGGAACGGAGGAATAAGCACAGGCGGCGTAGAAGCTATTAATAACTTCACGAT
>CAYSEY010000097.1:0-2927 GCA_964430405.1 uncultured Candidatus Saccharibacteria bacterium | reverse complement strand
AATTACCTCAACAACCACCGTACCACTTTAATGAAAATAAACGTAAAAGACTATCTAAATTTATGAATACCAAGATACCAAATACTGAATTTGAAGAACCGGTAAGTCGAAATGACTTACACGATAAACATCTTGCTTGTGAGCAAGTATTGGATGAACTAGCCAGTCATAACCACCCCGTAGCACAGGCTATCGCGAAGCTGGGCACGCAATATAGAGACATGATAGATGACGTGCTATTGCAGTATGTAACGACTGAGATAATTCAACAAACACATCAACCAAAATTGCGTGAGTTATTAAATCAAAGAGTTGCAACTGCTCGGATTTCACAAATCGCCATTAAAGACTCTGTACGAAAGCCTGTATCCGAGTAACTACTTTTTTATTCCTTTATGTGTAAGATCAAACTTATCTAGGTACTTACCTATCATTAAACGAGTCTGGGAATTTAATGCTGCCAGAGAGCCGTAAATAATACTAGTAAATGGTAATAGCAACCACTGAAATAACATGAATAAACTACGGTGCCTCTTGTATCGCTCTGGGCGTTTTGGCAGAAGCTTCAATGATAAGAAAATTGATATAAACAACCCTATCATAGCCAGACTTTGAGCATAGCTGGCTATAACTGGTAGCTGATGTGCCACGATACTCTTATTTGCACTAGGTCCTATCATTAATGGAATTCTAGCGGCTAACAATAGTAATAACGCCACAGTAGCCCAACTGACATGCGTGTCTACTAAGCGAATAAATTTAAATGCAATATCCCAAAAAGGAACAATGCGATTCTTTTTACCTCTAAGCCCTAGATTTGCAATATAGGCAATATCCGACGCGCCGTATGCCCACCTTCTGACTTGCGTAAACTGGTCTTTAAGCGTAGCCCTGTAGCTATCCGAAAGCACGGCATCTTGATACGTTGGCGAATAAATTGGAATTACCTGATGATTACCGCCGAATGCAAAGTAACTGCGCCAAAATTGATGGCCATCTTCCACAACCGTTCTAACACTCCAAAAATCAGTTTCAATTAAAGCATCTAGACTTTGTGCATGACTAGAGAAATTTCTAAGTAAATGTGGTCGGACAGATTGTGTAATGGTGAAAAAAGAATTGCCCACAGCAAGCACTCTCATTGGAGCAGGAACATCCCATATATTATTTGTATAAATTGCTAACGGCTGATACGATTTATGCTTACGATCTTTAGTTAAGATGTAAGAGTATGCCAAGTGAGCTAAATAATTTTTATGCACTCGATTGTCTGCATCAAGAGTAGTGACGATAACACGAGATGGTTCAATTTTACGTTTTTTAAATATTGGAAGCATCTGCCTGGCGGCCCATGTTACATTACCACCCTTTCCTATGACTTCATCAGGAAGAAGTTCATGCTCAGTTGTAGTAACAAATCCAAATAAATCTTTATATTCACTCATCAGTCGCTCGGCGGTCGCTTTAGGCAAATCACCTCCTCTTGCCTCATAAGCAATTACTAGATACACCTGCTTGGGGTCATAGTCAGAGCCCGCAATAGATTCAATAGTCGGCTTTACTACCTCGTACGATTCCTTCCACATCGGCACAATTATTAACTGAATTAAATCACTTGGCTTCAAATCGTTCAATTCTGAATTAGAAACATAGCTCTCTAGGTTGTCGAGATGTATTGCGTCTTCTTTTGTTAGTTTAGTGTATGATTTAAGATCATCTACAGATTCTTCAGGAGATTCTAGATGACTCAGCCATAAATTCCATGGAATTTGTTCAGATTGTTGCATTCTTAAGTATCCCTGTATTGTTCTAAATGCCATTCCGACCGCCCTATAGAACCATCCCATCATAAAAAAGAGTATAAAAATTGCCACTAGCAATGAAGTGGGGTCCAGTATACTCAATACTACAGGTAATAATATTATTGACCAGCTAAACAAACCCGGGAGAATCTCAAAAAACCGATACTTGAAAGTTCGTTTCCCAATTGGTATTTCATACTCTTTTGGAAAAGCACTCATTCTATACCTTGTTGACAAGTGACAATAATGCGTTGGTCACTAATAGTCCATAAATTAACACGACCAAATGAATAACTAGTACACCACCAGAGAAGAGCCTATTAGCCTTATGTAGTTTCATGCTAATTAATATTGCTACGACCATAGTAAATATCGCAAAGAAGGCCAAGCTGTATAAACTAAACCAGTTTGAAGAGCTCAGGACACTTCCGTCGTAAACTATAAATTGTACAGGTATTTTAAAATCATTACTTCTAAGTCTGAAAAGTGTTGTAAGTGCGATTAACGAGGCGACCACTCCATTGAAAACCGCCAGTGACATTACTGGCCTGTCTTTGTTAAAAGGTATCGATTCAGTCTTTTCTTCCATTGCAACTATTATACGCTATTTTTGTTGATTATTGTGTACTATCTATCTGATATACCCTATATGATGATTCAATTTAAGTTGAGGTATTTAAATAATCCTGTCAGGATTGTAAATATAAATCAAAAATCCAACTCTTAAGCGGAGATTCAATTTATCTAGATTGGTGCGAGTGGAGAGAATCGAACTCTCGTCTCAACCTTGGGAAGGTTATATTCTACCATTGAAATACACTCGCTAATTAGTTACTGGAGCCGATGAGCGGGATTGAACCGCTGACCTACGCTTTACGAAAGCGCCGCTCTACCAACTGAGCTACATCGGCTCGGCAATGCCCGTCAAGGGCCCGGCTTCAAACCAAATATTTTAAAAACCAAACACCCCGCGACACCTGTTCTCGATTTAAAAAATGCTTTCATATTTATTTTTAAATCGGATCCTTGTTATTGTAGCAAATTATTTATCTTGAAGCCATTGCATTACAGATGAAAAGTTGCTACAATTGCCTAGTCTTTCAATGGTTTTTTCACCAAATCTGA
>CAYSEY010000096.1:0-2934 GCA_964430405.1 uncultured Candidatus Saccharibacteria bacterium | reverse complement strand
TGTTGTTTTGCAACCTTATTTTGATTTTCCTTATAAGCTTTATAACCAAGGTAGCCGGCAACCGCCACAATAATAGTAAAGATGACAGCCAAAGCTATCCATAGGTTTTTTTTACCTTTGGATTTATTTGTTTTTTGTAAAGTTTGTGGCTGATTTTGATGTTGTTCCAATTCACCCTCTCTTTGAGAATATTATACCCCATATGCTTATGATGTCTAATAGATTGGTTACAGTTATCCAAAATGATATAATTACCACCTATGAAAGTTGCAAGTAAATGAGTCTATCTATTGGAATCGTGGGGCTACCGAATGTTGGTAAATCTACTCTATTTAATGCCCTGACCAAAAACCGCGTACTAGCGGCCAACTACCCTTTTGCCACCATCGAGCCAAATGTCGGTGTGGTTAATGTACCAGACCCGCGGATCGATAAACTATCAGAGATCAGCAAATCGGCCAAAACCGTTCCGGCTAGCTGTGCTTTTGTAGATATCGCCGGCATCGTAAAAGGAGCGAGCGAAGGCGCTGGGCTTGGCAATAAGTTCCTAAGCCACATCCGAGAAAATAATGTGATCATTCAAGTTGTGCGCGCATTCGAAAATAACGATATTGTTCACGTTGAAGGGCATATCGACCCAAAACGCGATATCGAAATTATCCGCACTGAACTTTGCCTGGCTGATATCAGCACGGTTCAAAGCCGTATTGGCAAGGCTGAAAAGGAAGCTAAAAGTGACCCAAAACTCAGATTGTATCTGGAAGAACTCAAAAAGGCCGAAGTTGTATTAAACAAATCCGAGCTACTTTCGGAACACCCCGAAATTTATATAGATACTATTAAAGACCTCCAGCTACTTACGGCCAAGAAGTTTATATATGTGTTCAATATCGATGAAAACGACTTAGGTAACGATAATTTGAAGGCCGAATTAACGGCGTTAGTTGCACCAAACCACACGGTGTTTTTATCGGCCGAAACCGAAGCTCAACTTATGGACTTACCAACCGACGAAGCCAATGAGCTGTTGCAATCTATGGGCCAAAGCGAATCCGGCCTTGATAGCCTAATACGTCTTGGATACGAAACTCTCGGCTATATCAGCTACTTCACCAGCGGAGAACAAGAAAGCCGAGCCTGGACAATAACCAAAGGCACCCTAGCCCCACAAGCTGCAGGAGTGATACATGGAGACTTTGAAAAAGGATTTATTAAAGCCGAAGTAGTAAGCTACGAGGACTTTGTAGCTGGTAACGGCTGGATTGGTGCCGGCGAAGCCGGTAAGGTGCGGATAGAAGGCAAAGACTATGAGTTCCATGACGGCGATGTCACCGTCTTTAGGCACAACTAAGACTGATCTTGGGGAGCAGGCACGAACTCATGATCTATTTTGAATAACAGTTCTTCTGGATTAATAGGTAGTGGGCGGACTTTATAACTCACCTTACCTGCTTCATCCAAAACAGTATCGGCATGTTCCGCTGCCAAAATATTTCCGTTCTCGTCTAAAAGATATCTATCAGCCCAATCGCCAGGCCCCTCGAAGCTCATATCATAATACTCAAATTCAATCAGAGAACTGCCTGTTCGCTTTGTTACACTACAACCCAGCCCGTTCACAGTATCAAAATCACCACTTTCCCCGGGACCTACGCTAAACTCCCTAAGTAATGGACTAATGAATTGCTCTTCTGCCTCTTCAGGAAGGTAACCATTCACCGGTATATTATCAAGTGTTCGAGACAAATCATCGCAATGCTTATAAAACTTCTTGCCGAGTTGGCGAAGGATTTCTTCTTTTTCCGGTTTTGGATTTGGAGCTTTTGATTCTGGACCCATACCCCAATTGTACTCTACTTAGAGCGTTCTAGGTAAGACCCGTCGCGGGTGTCAACCTTAATAACGTCGCCCTCTTTGATAAACTGTGGGGCCTGGACCTTTAATCCGGTTTCTAGCTCTACTTCTTTGGTGGTAGCACTGGCACTATTGCCTTTATCTGCACCTGGAGCCTTAACTACCCTAAGTGTCACATTTTTTGGCCAATCAAAGCCTATAATACTATCATTAAACGTAAGGGCATCAATACTTCCCCCCTCTAAGATGTACTTAGGAATGTTGTTATCAACCGACTCATCGATCTCTACGGTTTCGTAGCTGGTTTGATCCATAACGCTAATCTTTCCTCCGCCACTATACAAATACTGAACTGTTTGCCGGTCAATATCCGCCGGTTTAACCTTCTCAACATTCTTAAATGTTTTATCTATGACCTGTCCAGTAATGAGGTTTTTAAGCTTAGTATTAACAATGCTTCCGCCCCTACCCATCTGTTTTTGTGCATATTCTAAAACTTTGTATGGCGAACCATCTAACTCAATTAGAGTGTCTTTGCGTAAATCTGTAACTCCGTACATGAGCTACTTAACCACAAATGGAAGTAATGCTAAGTGACGAGCACGCTTAAGCGCTACTGCTAGCATTCGCTGATGCTTCATGCTGGCGCCAGTTTTTTTACGTGAATCGATCTTGCCTACGCCATTAAGATATTTTTGCAATGTCTTAACGTCTTTGTAGTCAATATAATCGATTTCCTCGGTATATAGTTTGTTCTGCTTTGCTTTGTAAAAATCTGCCATAATTATTTCCTTCTAGAATGGAATGTCGTCTAGATTGATTTCACCTTCACCCATGTCTTCAATCGCGACCTCTTCCTTTTTACTTGGTTTGTCTTGTGTAGTTGATTCTTCTGGTGCCGAATACTCGCCGCCTTCTGCTTGGCCACCAACAAAGTTAATGTCATTCGCAACAATCTCGGTGCGTTGGCGTTTGCTACCGTCTTCGGCGTCCCAACTGCGAGTCTGTAAACGGCCTGCTACCAATACTTTACGACCTTTTTTAAGGTAGTTATTAACTAGCTCGGCTAACTTACCCCAG
>CAYSEY010000095.1:1062-2935 GCA_964430405.1 uncultured Candidatus Saccharibacteria bacterium | reverse complement strand
CGAGCATAGCGCGCTTATATACCTCGACGTATTGTTCTATATCGGTATGGTGAGTAACAACAGTTGGGATGTTATTGCTTTTGGCGATCCGGACACCTAGCATGCCGATTTGTGCAGGGGTGTGGATATGAATCAGATCCAGTTCGTGATTAAGTACTTTGCGGATTGCAGCAGGTGTGAACGGCAATGTATCTCGATAGTCCTCATACCAGATGCTTGGAAATGATCGGAAGCGCACGACATAGCTGGGATCTTGGCGTAGTTTGTGGGGCGCTTGTGGGCAGAAAATTATCACCTCGTGACCTAGCTTGCGTAGTTCACGTGCGAACAAATCCACCGAGACGGCTACGCCATCTACCTGCGGATAGTAGCGGTCGGTAAAGAAGCCAATTTTCATTTTATATTCCTCAATGACGTTAGGTAGATGTTGTTAATCTGCTTCATAACATTACGGGTCTCATAGCGTTCGACAATATTTTGCGCCTCCTTTTGGGCTCTTTTGTAGTAGGTTTTGTCTTTCTCGAGGTGCTTTATGGTATCAATAAATCCTTTGTCATTGCTGGCTGATTCGTACCAGTCTTGAAAAGTAATTTTGTATTGGTCGTTTGTTCGAAGTAGAACCGGCAAGCCGGCAGCTGCACCTTCGATTATTACGATCCCAAAAGTTTCTTGTTCGGAAGGTAAAAAGAACAAATCCGAAGCTTGGTAGTAGGGTACTACTTCTTCATGTGTAATAACACCTGTGAACCTGACGTTTTTAGGGGCTGAATTCATAACTTTTTGCATGGATTTATAATCAGCAGCAGCATGTTTAAATGGTATTCCGCCCACCCAAATAAACTCCATATGTGGTAGGGCTTTGGCGGCTGCTAAAAAGCTATCAACACGCTTGCGGGGCTGTACTTGGCCGCTGCACACCACTACGAACTTTGATTTTTCAATACCCAGCTTACGGCGCGCTGCCTGGCGCATAGCAAGAGAGTTTGTAAATACGGCAGTGTCGATCATATTCGGAACTACATAAATCGGCTTATGTATCTTCATTTTTTTAAGTTGGTCGGCAACCTCCTGACTTACGGCAAATACCCCATCGGCACGATTATAAAACCAACGCAGGTACCACTTGGCTAGGGGGTACCATAATCTTGCACCCACCAAGCTACCAACAAACGAATCAGGCACCACGTGGGCCGATACGAACTTCAAGCCATGCTTAGAAAGCAAAAACTTAATGCCATAGTAGCCAACGGTGTGAATATGGATAACGTCAGATTTAAAACCTTTTTGATTAGTGTGCACTTCAAATTCTGGCGAGTACTTTTTAAGTCCATTTAGGTGTTCGGTATAGGCCGTATGCACACCATGACCCTGTACCGTGAACGCGCTATCCGATATCACGTTAATAGTGTATTTTTTGCTCATGCTTCTAATTATGCCAGAGTTGATGTGTAAATACCTAACCATTTATTTTGGGTTGATATAAATATCTGTATATTGATATTCGAAACTGATAAAATAAAGTTCGACTCATGAGCGAAGAACTACAAGGAGAATCAAGAAACTCGTACAGAGTTTTGCTGACTAACTTCAATTTTATGAAGCTCTGGCTGGCGCAGATTTTTAGTCAGTTGGCTGCTAACCTGCTTAACTTCGCATTAATCATTCGCGTATTTGATTTAGCTGCAGGCACCAAATATGCCAGCATCTCGGTAAGTTTGCTTGTTTTGGCCTTTGGAATACCCTCAATTATTTTTGCACTTCTGGCCGGGGCTTATGTTGACCACCTGGATCGCAAGAAGGTCTTAATTGTAACCAATTTAATCCGCGCAGTTTTGGTGGTGGGATTCTTATTCTTTGATAGTAATTTGATAAT
>CAYSEY010000095.1:0-1052 GCA_964430405.1 uncultured Candidatus Saccharibacteria bacterium | reverse complement strand
TATGTACTGGTTTTCGTGATCTCGATATTCTCTCAGTTCTTTGTTCCAGCCGAGGCCGCTGCTATGCCTAAGGTAGTAGACAAGCGAGATTTGCCCGCTGCCAATTCATTGTTCTTATTTACGCTTTATGGGTCCTTTGCAATTGGTTATGCGCTGGCGGGGCCGGTTATCTCGGCTTGGGGCCAAGATGCTATTTACTGGATAGCCGGGGGAGCGTTTTTGTTCGCCACGCTGCTGTGTTTTGGACTGCCCAAGATGAGCGCAGCAATGAAGGGGCTGAATTTTTCGGCCATTAATCACCAAGTGGCAAGTACCATCGGCCAATCGACTCGTAAAATTCTTTCAACTCCAAGGCTACTTTTCCCAATTATGAACCTGACTATTATTCAGATGATGATTGGGGTTGTGGCTGTAATTGCACCAGCCTTGGCGTTGGTATTGTTTGGCCAGAATCTAGCTGTAGTAAGCGGACAAATAATAGTCCCGGCTGCAATAGGTATGCTAATTGGTGCGGCAGTGGCTGGCTATTGGCTTAAGAAGTCAGACAAAATAATTACAATCGATATTGGTATTGGTATATCTGTGGTTGTTCTAATTGCCGGATTCTTTTTGCCTAATTTTAAAGACTCGAGTTTGTACAACATAATAATAATGGCCGGCCTATTCTTAATCGGTTTTTCGGCAGCAATTATCAGCGTTACGGCTCAGACTTTGTTACAAACCAACTCAAGCGACGAAGAAAGGGGTAAGATATTTGGCACACTCAATATGATGATGAATATTGCCGCATCTATTCCGGTACTCCTTGCGGGTATTATTGCCGATATTTTAAGTCCGCTGTCGGTTTTGGCCATCTCGGGCTTACTTATAGGTATCTACGGGATATATCAGTTCTTAACGATCCGCAAACACGAACTTTTGTATAGTAAGGGCAAAGATAATCAGGGTTTGCGCTAGGCTTCGATAGAGTCTAGGAGCTTTGCAATCGCTTCTGCTGATCCGGGTTTAGCTAGCCCACTTAAACGCTTTTGGTAGGCGGGGTAATCAGCCAA
>CAYSEY010000094.1:0-2955 GCA_964430405.1 uncultured Candidatus Saccharibacteria bacterium | reverse complement strand
AAAGTTGCCAAAACCAAATGCCCAGTCTCAGCCACAGTTATAGCTGTAGCAATCGTTTCAAGATCACGCATTTCACCAATCAATACTACATCGGGGTCTTCGCGCAAGGCAGAACGCAGGGCCGCTCCAAAACTCCGAGTATCAAAATGCACTTCACGCTGAACTATGATTGATTGTTTGTGATGATGTGGGTACTCAATAGGATCTTCGATTGTAATGATGTGCAGTGGCTTCTCGGAGTTGATCTTATCAATCATCGCCGCTTGAGTTGTAGACTTACCCGAACCAGTTGGGCCAGTAATAAGCACCAGGCCACGAGGATACTGGGTAAAGCCCTCGATCACCTTAGGCAAACCAAGCTCTTCGATCGTTCGAATCTTTGTTGGAATTAGTCGCAAAGCAACCGCCAAGTTACCCTTCTCGTGGAAAGCATTCACCCTAAAACGAGCAATGTCACCGTACGCAAATGAAAAGTCTAACTCCAAATCACGCTCTAGTATTTGCTTTTGTTGTTCATCTAAAATCGAATACAGTAAGCTACGAACGTCGTCTTGCTTGAGATCAACAGGGTTTTCGACTTTAGTCAAAGACCCATCAACGCGTAACATAGGTGGCAATCCGACCTGCAAATGCAAATCCGAAGCATCTCGCTTGAGGACTTCGTCGAGCAGAGGCTCAATTCTTATGGCTGATTGTGGTTTAGTATTTTGTTCCATAATTTATTAGTCTGAGGACACCCTAGCTACCTCCTCGATTGTAGTTAAGCCAGTTAGGGCTTTTAGCAGACCGTCTTGTTGCATTGTTAGCATGCCGTTTTGCTGTGCTTGCCGTTGTATAACCGACGATGTGGCCTGTTTGAGCAGTAGTTGTTCAATAGATTTGTCCATCTCGAAAAGTTCGTATATTCCGAGCCGACCTTTGTATCCATCGGTGCAGTCTGAGCAACCTTCCCCCTTAAATAGAGTATAAGCGTTTTGACTAAACATTGGCAAACCTTCATAACCCAAATCCTGCACAATGCTCTTGAGCTCCTCTGGCGTTTTTGGCAACAAATGTCCAACCTGTTTGTTAATCATACTCACCGCTGCTTCGGTCGCCTTAACTGGCTTGCGGCACTTTTCGCAAACCTTACGAACCAATCGCTGACCCATAACGATATTAATAGTGCTGGCAATCAAAAACGGCTCTATGCCCATGTCTAAGAGCCTAGGTAGCACACCCGCCGCCGAGTTGGTGTGAAGCGTAGAAAGAACCAAGTGACCAGTTAGCGAAGATTGTACAGCTAAGTCTGCAGTTTCATGATCACGAATCTCACCAACCATAATCACATTAGGATCTTGACGCAATATTGAGCGCAAACCATTAGCAAACGTTAGCCCAACTGCATTGTATGTTTGCATATAGCGTGGTTGATTTACCTGAACCTGTAGGGCCAGTTGATAGAATCATGCCATAGGGTTTATTTATAGTCTTGGTCAATAACCGCAGAGCTCTTCCCTTAAAGCCAAGGCTATCTAAATCAAACAACCCCTCGGATTTATCAAGAAGTCGAATTACAATCTGCTCACCAAAGGATATTGGTGCAATCGCAATACGCATATCAACTTCTTTGCCTTTAGTGCGGTACTGAGCTTGACCATCTTGCGGTATTCTATGCTCATCGATCTTTAAATTGGATAAAATCTTTATACGAGAAACTAGAGCCGCTTCGGTTGTTTTTGGAAGCGACATAACTTCTTGTAGCATACCGTCCACCCTAAAACGCACCTTGACCGATTTCTCCCTAGGCTCAATATGAATATCGGAAGCTTTGGAGTTAATGGCATACTCAAATATTGTATTCAAAGCTCTTGTAATCGGGGCATCTTGTACGATAGCACCTATTGATTTCGGGTTGCTTTTTTCAAGTCTTTTTACATCTTCAGCTATTTCCACACTATCAGCCTCCGAGGTATCCGCCAGAACTTCCTCGACTTCCTCAGACATATTACCGGTATAGCTAGATAGCCAGGTGTCAATTTGGCTTTTAGGTGCGAGGAATGCATTAATTGAATAGCCAGTTTTCCTGGATAAGAAGTCCATCGCCTGTAAATTCTGAGGGTCAACTGAAGCAACGTTAAGCTTTCCGTCCACTACACCGAACGCAATAGACATATACGACTGGGCTATTTCTCTAGGTATTATGCTTAGCGTCTCGGTAGGTATCGAAATCTTCGATAAATCCACAAAGGGCAAATTAGAACCCATCGCAATAATTTTAGTGGCTAGTTCATCATTTATAGTACCTCTATCTACTAATAGCTGGAGCAAGCTCTTGTTTTGTTTGAGAGCATCAATCTTGGCAAGCTCAAGTTGATCGCCCTTTAATACACCTTGCTGAGCAATAACTTGTTCGATCTTGCGCTCTGTATCGGCGGACAATATCATATGTTAGTTCCCTACTGGCTTCGCCTGTATTGGTGCAGACTGAGTAACTGGCGTGACACTTGGCTGCGCTGGCTGAGTGGAATCGATCGGAGCAATGTTTTGACTATAATCCGTAACGTCGTTCTTTAACACGTTCAACTGTTCCTGATTGAAGTTCGGATCAACCGGGTGTGGTATAACCACCTTTATTCCGCTCCCTTGAGTAGGAGGAGCAAAGTATCTATAAAGTAAAGCCGCAGCGACAATAAATATACCTACGGAAACAACAATAATAACTATATCCTTTTTCTTCATTTCAGCTCCTCCTCGGTTGGCTCAATACTTGCTGGTCCTTGGTAGTAGCTATCAAAAGTAATGGTTGAAGTCACAACCCCTGACTTAGTAGAACCAGACAAGCTCATGCTTACAAAATCCAACACCCTAGATGAGTCTTCGGTCTTTTTCAAAAAATCTAATATTTTTGCAAAATCCCCCTCTAGGTTAACCGCAGCCTGAAACGAACTAGGTGAAGGAGACTGTGCCTCCTCT
>CAYSEY010000093.1:0-3048 GCA_964430405.1 uncultured Candidatus Saccharibacteria bacterium | reverse complement strand
AGCCTCCACAGGGAATAGAACTAGCACAGAAAACAGTCGAGGATACATTAGATATTCCAATTCACTACTACGTTAGGGCTAATTTTTCAGGTCTCAAGCAAGCTGTCGATGCCGTCGGCGGGATTGATATAGATGTCAAAGAAGCACTAAACGATCCTGAGTACCCTTGTGATAAGAACGAATGGAAAAGCTGTGGATTCAAGCTGAAGGCCGGGCCTACCCACATGGATGGAGCTACGGCACTAAAGTATGCTCGTTGCCGCAAGGGCAATTGTGGTGATGATTTTGGTCGCGCCCTGCGCCAGCAGGAGGTTCTGCGAAAAGTTCAAGAAAAAGCTGGTAGCATGGAAACCTTATCGGATCCTAAAAAACTTGGCGCCTTAATAGAAACCGCGGCTAATAACATTAAAACCAACATGAGTCTTACGGAAATGCAAAGAGCTTATGATCTCAGCAAGAAGATAGATAAAGAGAACATTATAGATATTGTTTTCTCAACCAAGCCAAATGGATTTCTAAAACAAGATCCTTCAAGTAGTGACCTTTTACCGGTGGCAGGTAACTTCGACGAAATTCAGCGTTTTGTAGCTAAGGTATTTGAAGTTGGTGCTCTATGGTCCGAAGGAGCAAATGTAGTTATTGAGAACGGCACAGCTACAGTAGGCCTAGCGGGCAAGCTACAAATCAAACTCGTAAACGCCGGCGTACCAGTGCAAATACTGGCCATCACCAACGCCAAGACTAAAGATTATACTACCAGCCAAATAATTGATTATTCGGGTGGTACGAAACCACATACAATAAATTATTTTGAGGACTTGCTAGGAGTAAAGGCTACACAACCAGCTGAAGGAGCCAAGAAGCTTGGCAGTCAAGATATAACTATTATCTTAGGCGCCGACTATGCCGAAAAGATCACTCAAGAAGGAACTGCTAGCGAAGAATAGCTACTTGCGTCCCCACCTAACTAAGCTCCATATCCTTTCGTGTAAGAAATATAGAACTGTCCCACTAACAGCCGTGATACCTGTTATGGTCAATGTGACGCTAAAGTCACCGGTTGTAAAATATGATATTAAAAAGATCGATATAATAATAACCACCCTATAGGTAAGAGCTTTGACTAAAGATCTTATAGGTGTTTCGGAATGCTTAAGCTTTTTGGTCATAACCTCATTGTACTGACCAATTATCCATATGAGCAAATCAATAGTATTGATGTATAATAAATAGCATAATTTTGGAGTTTGTATGGAACTTGTTGCGGTGCCATCGCGTAACTCGCTGTTGTTGCGTTCGATTATAAATATATTGTTTGGTTTACTTATACTACTTTTCCCGAGTCTAACACTTACGGTTCTTGCAATTGCTTTTGCTATTAACCTTCTAATAATCGGCTTGTTTATGATCTTTGAGCCGGCCTTCGACCAAAATAACAAACATGCCGTCCTAACAGTACTACTTGGCATATTGAGTGTTGGCGTTGGAGTATATATTATGTCGCGCCCAATGGCCGGAATCACTATATTAAGTATCTTGCTCGCTGCATGGGCCCTCCTATTTGGTATCACTGATCTGTTCTTAGGATTTAAGCTTACCGAGGCTAAAATAAATGGATCTTGGCTATTTACAGTAGTAGGTGTGTTATCAATAATGTTTGCTATTTACCTAGTGTTTAATCCACTTGAAGGTAGCATGGCTCTTGTATGGATAGTTGGTGTGTACGCTTTAGCACTAGGTATTTTTTATGCAATTCAGCTACTAACCACAAGGCCTCAAAAGAAAAATAAAACGAAGCAAAAGAAAGGTAAAAAATAATGGAACATCAGGCGGTTCAGGCTAAAACAAATGAAATATCTGAGTTTGGTAATTACATAGCTGGTATCTTTGCATGGATGTTTGCCGGACTAAGTGTTAGTGGGATTATAGCGTTCTTAATTGCTCAAAGTGGTGAGGCGGTAAAAGCCATTTTCCTCAACCCAATATCATTAATAGTTCTAATTGTTCTGCAATTTGGCTTAGTAATATTCTTAGCTGCACGCGCCACTAAGCTTAGTCCAAACGTCGCACGTTTAGCATTCATGGGGTATGCCGCTACAGTTGGGATTATGCTATCTGGAATTTTCTTGGCATACACGTCGACATCAATAATGCAGGTGTTCTTCATAACCGGCAGTATGTTCTTGGTAATGGCAATGTTCGGGTACTTAACCAAAATTGATTTAACTAAATTCGGGGCTATTCTGCTCATGGGACTTGTTGGGATAATTATCGCCACAATTGTTAATATCTTCCTTCGTTCTGACGGCATTCAAACAATCGTATCTTACTTGGGGGTTGTAATATTCATGGGCCTAACTGCATACGATGTACAAAAAATTAAAGGAATCTATAAGCAATTCGGTGATGCTGGAAACATGGCAATACTTGGAGCGCTTAGTTTATATCTCGACTTCCTAAACCTATTCCTGTTCTTGCTCCGAATATTCGGCGGTAAATAACCCCCACATAAAGAGTTCGACCCGCGCAGAAAATTCCGCGCGGGTCGATTTGTGTTACCAGTACAGGGCTGCAAGGCCCAAGTGACAATGACAAAGCAAAGCCCGATCAGCTTCCTGGAGTCCAGGATCCTAGATCTCTCTCCGAGCCCCCGTTCATGAATCCGGGGTCGTGTGCTCGGAGCTTCCAGCCCATACAGACCCCCAGGGCAACCAGTGGCAACCCCTTGATGAAGTAACGAAGGAGTCGGGTCATTTCTGCTTCCCCATCACTTCGATCTTCTCCATGAGCTCGGTCACCGTAGCGGCCATGGCGATATATACCACCACACCACCGACTACCGCTCCAAATGCGAACTTCTTCATGACCCCTCGCTTCCATCCAGGAAGAAGTAGCGACGATCGCGGTGTATCAGGGCGTGGTTGAGGGCCATCAGACCTATCACTCCGCCGATGAACACCGCAACCTTCTTGCGGCTCTTGGCCATATCGATCACCTCCCCTGCTTCCGACGTTGCACTTCACGCGTATCGGCCTGTGGCGCCCGAAG
>CAYSEY010000092.1:0-3135 GCA_964430405.1 uncultured Candidatus Saccharibacteria bacterium | reverse complement strand
CGTGAGACAGTTCGGTCCCTATCTGGTGTGGGCATTTAGAAATTTGAGAAGAGTTGCTCCTAGTACGAGAGGACCGGAGTGAACGAACCGCTGGTGTATCGGTTGTCGTGCCAACGGCATTGCCGAGTAGCTACGTTCGGACGGGATAAACGCTGAAAGCATATAAGCGTGAAGCCTCCTTCAAGATTAGATTTCTCCATTAGCCTCGCAGTAGACGACTGCGTTGATAGGCACTAGGTGTAAGTACAGTAATGTATTCAGCCGAGGTGTACTAATAGGCGATTGACTTTTTATGACCTTTTAATTCACTGGCAATTTGTAGCTAAAACTATGAATGAAGTGAATGCTACATTTACCATTTAACATATTTCATTGTAAAACCTCTTGTGGGTTTTATGCTCGTGTCTATTGCGAAGGGGCCACACCGGTTCCCATTCCGAACACCGAAGTTAAGACCTTCTGCGTCGATGATACTCTTTTAGGGGAAAGTAGAACGACGCGAGCATTGAATTCATAAAATAGAGAGACCTGGCTAGGGTCTTTTTTGTTTTTACTGATAAATTAGTTGATGATTTTGTGTTGATGTCGGAATATTGCATTGTTGCCAACTTTTTACTTGTTGCTGGTTTGCATTAGGGCAAGTTATCCTGTAAATTAAGCGTAACGATAATAATGGGTACGAATGTCAACTAAAGTAAAACAAAAAAAGCGAGTCGCTAAAAAATCAATTCAGGGATTCCGTTTGCATTGGTGGATGGTAGTACTACTTATTGTGGTGGTTGGTGGTGTTGGGTTAGCTATAATTCGCTTCAGTCAAGCAAGCACTACGACAGGAATCGTAAAGACATTCGGCATGCAAGACCTTGGATTAGTCACTTCAAATGATAAAAACATCGTTGGCCGAGATTCCGGACAATCAGGGCTAGTTGGTGATAAGCCATTTTGGATGTTTGGCGATACGCTTTATAACACAAGTAATGTTGGTAGGCCTGTGGAGCCATGGGAGTTTCGGTCGATGACCGGAGCTTATGGTCAACTTAGTAATCCAACTGCGCTTACCGACACGGTAGGTTCCGACGGACTGCTACCGCAGACTGTGCCTTTTAGTGCCAGTGAACTCGCATATAATAAGCAAAAGAACCAATTTGACGATAGGTATGCGCTTTGGCCGTCAGGTATAATACCCGCTGATAACAATTCTAGTTATATATTCTTTTCCAGTATTTTGATTGGTAAGGGGGATTTGAACTACAAACTTCAGTATCTAGGTGTAGCCAAGCTAGAGAAGGGCAATTATGTTGCTCAAAGGCTGACTGGCGAAAAAGGCTTGTTTAATGGTCAAGATATTCCGATCTCAGTTGAGTTTAAAGAAGGCAATACGGTGTACTTTTCGTCATGTAAGGTGGGAGCATTCTTGTCTTCCCCATGTAAAATCGGTAGAGTCGAAGTTAATGGTATCTTAAACCAAGGCTCTTACCTATGGTGGGACGGTACTAACTGGCAGAGAGATTATAATAAAGCCACTCAGGTAATTGATGGCTCAACAACTGGAATGAGCATAAAATACAATCCTTATATTAAAAAATACATTGCCGTATATTTACCGATATTTAATAACTCTCTTCGCATTAGAACTGCCGACAGTATTGTTGGTCCTTGGAGTGACGCGCAAGAATTGTATAAAACCCCGGACTCTACCAAGGGTAATAACTATGCTGCTAGTATGCATCCTGAATACGATCCGAGTGGCAAACTCTTGTATGTTTCGTATCTAGATACAGAAAAAGGCAACATTAGAATGCTGCAGTTTGCGCTTGCTCCGGTAAATTCGGTTGAGGTGTCATTACCGAACCCTGGAAGTGAATTCAGATTATCTCAGCCTAGATCGTCCAGTCCATGTAATATCCAGCAGGGCTTTAAAAATAACAATGATTATAGGGCGTGTGTAATAGAACCGTCAAACTCACTAAGCATTTCCTCTTCACGTTTGCAAAGTATCGGTGGCAATCAGCTTAAAATTTGCGTTACGGCTTTAAATCCGACTCAACAACCTTTGCGTGCTGAGCTGGGCAATGGGCAATACTTTTCTACTTCTGCACAATTGAATTTTGGAACCGAAGGTGTCGGTAAGATTTTGGCATGTGGTGTGGCTCGGAAACCTAGTCAGTTTACCTCTCTTCGGGTTAGCTCTACGGAAAAGGTTTTGGTTAATAAAGTTGTGATTGGGGGTGAGTAGGAAATATGACAAATAAATCAAAATCACGAATAGCTAAACCAAAATTGGCCACCAAGCAACGGATAAAGCCGTGGATGGTTAGTATATTTGTAGCGCTAATAGTGGTTGTTGGTGCAGTTGTGGTATACCGAAGTTTTGCAGCAGAGCTTCCACAAAGCGTAATTGATGAAATAAAGGTAGAAGTTATGATTGATGGCAGGGCAAAGGTAACGGTAAAGTCATTAAATTACGAAAAGATATTCAATCAGGGCGATACGGCCAAGGCCTTGGCCGACCCGGCGTATTATAACGTACTTATGAATCAGGTCTTATCAGAGTTAAAAGCATTATACGAAAAGAAAAATCCGCCACCAACACAACCACCAACAACCCCTCCTCCAACCACACCAGCCCCAACTACTCCGTCGCCAGTTCAACCTAACCCTAGTCAGCCTAGTCCCAGTCAAACTCCTTCACAATCACCCAGTCAAAACCCATCGACACCTTCTACGCCAGATCAACCAAACACTACGCCGAGTGGAAACATCGAGAATCAAGATAAGGCTAAAGAAGCTATTACGAGCTTGGAGTACGATTTACAAGATCCATCTACAATGACTACATATAATGGTGTTGCTGCCTTTATACTTACACCTACAGCCAATATTGCCCAAGCAGATACCATCGGGATTTATGTCGATAAGAAATTAGTGAAGGCCATAAAACCAACCGATAAGGAATTCAGTATTAATACCGCCAGGCTAGAAAATGGAGTGCATCGGCTTGACGTAGTAGTATTTGATAAATCCGACACCCCGCTAGCTAGGTATGTATATATGTTTAAAAGCGAAAACAATTTGGGTTTCGTAGATAGGTTATTCCAGCCGATACTGGGCCTGTTTGGCTTGTAGTATGAAAAA
>CAYSEY010000091.1:0-3204 GCA_964430405.1 uncultured Candidatus Saccharibacteria bacterium | reverse complement strand
AAAACAACACCCCGCGGTGAGCCAGGCTGATTTCACCTGGTTTAGGCCATTGGCCGCCACCTATTAGGGCAATATTGCTGGCGGTGTGGTGTGGATTGCGGTATGGTCGGGTATTAATGATGGTATTGGTAACTTGCCCAGCCAAGCTATGAATTTTAGTTATTTCCAAGGATTCTTCGTAGCTTGGAGCTGGCAGTAAACCAACAAGCGCCTTGGCTAGCATTGATTTGCCCGACCCAGGAGGTCCACTGAGCAGGATATTATGGTTACCACTAGCAGCAATCTCGATTGCTCGTTTGGCTTGTGCTTGACCATAGACTTCGCTCAGATCAACTTCTGCCTCATGTTCCGCTTGTACAAGTTGTCCGGGGGCCAATGGAATAATCTTTTTTTCGCCGATCAGGTGACGGTAGAGCTCAAATAATGATTGAACCGGATAAACCATTATGCCTTCTACCATCGCAGCCTGACTAGCCACTTCACTCGTAACATATAACTCGTCCAGCCCATGTTCAACGCATGCTTGGGCTGCGGCAATAGCGCCAAGGACCGGGCGGGTAGTGCCATCGAGACCCAGCTCTCCGTAAAAGGATGTTTTTGGGCTGATACTGCCAATTTGCTTGCTGGCTAAAAGCAAGCTTACTGCCATTGCCAAGTCAAAACTCGAGCCGTTTTTAGGTATATCAGCTGGTGCCAAATTTAACGTAATGCGCCGTGGCGGTAGGTTTAGATTAGAATTTTTAATGGCTGAACGAACTCGTTCCTTGGCTTCATCAACTGCTTTGTTGGCGAGCCCAACAATAATAAAGCCTGGCAAACCATTGCTCATGTCGGCTTCGACTTCTATGAGCTGGCTATCCAGGCCTAAGTGCGATATGGTATTTACTTTTGCTAACATCCCTCCTGCAACCCCCTTGTTCTCAATCATATTATACGAACAAAAAACGAAGTGCAAGCATAAGCAAATTATTAAAAGAATTAACCCAATCTAAGGTTTCAAAACTTGAAAACTGAGGTTGAGCCCCACCTCCGATACTAGCTGGAGGTGGGATTTCCTGCGAAGAGACGGGCTAACCGTGCACAATACTACGGTAAACCGCGTCGACGAAAAGGCCTAGGGAAATCCCTAGGCAAGCAAATTCCATAGAGTTGATATAGCGTTTTGGCTTTGGCTGCTCCCTAAAAAGAAGGTAATAGCCGGACAAAAACAGAATCAACAATGACGGTCCGAGGAATATAAGAACTAGCATAATGAATGCCAGGAAGCCATTTATGAATTGCATTCCTATCCTTCGTGGGTGTGGGGTACGGGCAAAACAACACGATGCGCTGTCTTAACAACGAATACTATTATAGTACAAAAAATATTTATGTCAATATATAATGTGCCGTCTAATTACTTTTACTTTTACTTTTAAACCAGCTGGCGGCCGATTCGGGTGGTACAGTATTTATTACCATACCTGTTGCGGCTTCAAAGCCTCCCCAGATGTTACTGCGGCCATATAACTTAACAATACATCGATAATGCGGGCTGGTGCCGTTTTCGATAAAAAAGTTATAACTGATTTGGGCATTGGTGAGCTTCTCTGTAAGATGTTTTAGGTGGTGAGCACAAGATTTAATCTGTGCACCGTTAAATTCGTTAAAGTTCATTACTTGTTTTTTGGGTATTAGCCAAGTTTCGAAAGGGTATTGGGAGGCGTATGGGCACATTACAAAAAAGTGTTCGTCCTCGGCTATTACACGCTGTTTTTGGACGCGCTCAAACTGAATGATATCATCGATTGGTTCCTTCTTTTTGTCTATGTAGTACTCTTCGATTTGCTTAGAGTGCTCTAAGAATCGCTTAGGCACAATTGGCAAAGCAAAAATCTGGCTGTGGGCATGAGCTAAGCTGGCGCCAGCTTCGAAGCCGTCGTTGCGAAACACCAAAACGTAGGCAATATCATCGGTTTTTAATAGCTTAGTAATGCGCATTTGGTAAACTCGCAGTATCCTCTCAATTTGAACTTGGCTTAGGTGTGCAAAGGAGATGTTTGCGAGGGGTGTATCGACAACCAGTTCTTGTTTGCCGTGGGCCTTGGGATTATTTAGTGTTAGGGCCGGGAATTTGTTTTCTACAACCTTAACCAGCCAATCCGGACCTTCTTTGAGGCTGAATATTTCCTTTTCACGATCCAGGCGCGGACTATCGGCGGTTTCGATTAAGGGGTGTCGGTTCTTATGGGTGTCGTAGGGGCGCTTGCCTCGACCTGGTGAGATAATAACGTATTCGTCAAATATGTAATCACGACGAATTTCGGTCTCGACTCCTTCAATATCTAAAAGTATCGGTTTGCACTGCCAAGCGTCGCTGGGGTTGATTTTTTCAGTATCAATCTCACAGGTAACATAATCTGTGAATGAATCATCGAATTTAGTCTTTTTATGGCTGATTGTTGGCTGGCTGACTTTGGATTTATGTAAACTGTGCGCAGCCTTGGCGGTAGTTGCACTCATACCTCTTATGTTAACAAGCTTTGAGGCTCAATACCAGATGTTAGCCCAGGGTCTTATAAAGTTCTAAAAGTTTTTTGGCTTGCTTGTCGATTGTGATGTTTTTAGCGAGTTTTTGTGCTTGCAGACCGTATTTCTCGGCAAGTTTAGGCTTTTCAATGAGCTTATTACATGCAGCCGCAAAACTGGTGGTGGAATTCTTGGCTTGGATTCCAGAAATACCATTGCGAACAATGGGCGATATTTGATCATCAATAAACACGATTGGCTTAGCTTCAATGGCGGCTTCGTTTAGCACAAGGCCCTGGGTGTCTGTAGTGGAGGCGAAACAGAATACATCGGCGGCCCTAAAACAAGTAAAAGTCTTGGGCCTATCAAGCATCCCGGTAAAGAACGTTTTACCGGCAATCCCCAAATCTTTTGCTATTTCGCGCAGGTCATTGGCATATGGACCATCACCAACAATCAAGAGGTTGGCCTCGGGGTGGCGGGCAAGTATTTTTGGCATTGAGCGTAGTAAAAGCTGAATGTTTTTTTCTTGTCCCAAACGTCCCACGAATAGCAAAAGTGGTGACTTTGCGGGCAAACTAAAATGCAGGCGTGGGTCGAAGTGGTCGGTCTTAGTTGCTTCATCTATATCAATTCCTGTTGGCAAGATGTGCACCTGTTTTTTTATGCCATATCCCTTTAGAACGGCCTTCATTT
>CAYSEY010000090.1:0-3308 GCA_964430405.1 uncultured Candidatus Saccharibacteria bacterium | reverse complement strand
GAGCCATACTCCCGCTATACTTTTCTGCCGTCTTGCCCCATTGTGAACCAAAATTGACTTCCTCCACTTCGTCCGGATAAGCTGCAGGGGAAACCAAAATCAGATTTTTAACATTTACTCCTTGTGCGGATAACCTTTCGGAAACCTTAATAGCAATATGCCCACCCATGCTATTACCTAATAATGAGAAATTATCAGAGTCAAACCGCGGGTCTTCAGCCAGCAACATTATTGCCCCTGTCCAAGCATCAATCCGATCTTCAATACTATGGCTAAATGTGTCGCCCTCAGAGTCGCCCATCCCAACTGGCGACATCACAAAGCTCGCTTCTCCACGACGCGCAAACTCCATTGAGTACGCCTCAAAAGTTCCGCTCTTTAAAGGATGAAAATCACGGCTGTTTTCCTTGTTTCTGGGTATTCCGCCGATCATACACACAAGAGGTAACTTACTTTTCTCGACTTCAGGTAGGACTGTTACAGTTTGAAGTTTCAAACCATGCCACTCCATATGGCCATCTAGCTTGATTGGCTCATGCTCGCCGCTGTGTGTCTTTATTTCACTCATTCGAAAGCAGCAACAATCGCCTCCACCACGCCATCGTCAAAAACACTTGGAATTATTTTTTCGAAAGTTGGTTCTTTAACAACTGCCGCGAGGTTTTCAGAGGCCTTGAGTTTAATATCGTCACCAACATAATTTATTCCAGACTCAATTGCCCCTTTAAACATCCCCGGAAATACCAGTACATTATTTATCTGGTTTGGATAATCCGATCGGCCAGTAGCTACAACTTTTGCTCCCGCAGCTAGCGCCAATGCCGGGTCAATCTCTGGTTTTGGATTAGCCATTGCAAACACAATACCATCCTTTGCCATTGATTTAACATCATCTTCAGTTAGCAAGTCAGCTTGTGAAAGACCTAAAACTATATCGCTACCTGCGACAGCTTCTTTCAGACTACCTTCAATCTTTTGCTTGTTTGTGATCTCAAGAAGTTCAGCCTTGTTACTATCAAGGTCTTTTCTAGAGCTTGATACTATCCCCTTACTATCAACCATCGTCACATCACCAATCCCCCACCTAACAAGCAGGCGAGCTACTCCACTGCCCGCAGCACCCGAACCGATAATTACTGCTCGGCAAGCAGACCTATCCTTACCAACGACCTTCAGGGCATTGATAAGTCCTGCAAGCACCGCAATAGCAGTCGCGTGTTGGTCATCATGAATAACTGGTATATCCAAAACTTCCTGCAGCCTTTTCTCTATCTCAAAGCACTGTGGAGCCGCTATATCCTCAAGATTAATTCCGGCAAAAACTGGGGCAATATTTTTAATAGTACTTACTATCTCTTCTGTATCCTGAGTGTCTAAACAAACAGGGAAGGCATCTACGCCGGCCAGCTCCTTAAATAACATCGCTTTACCCTCCATAACCGGCATTGCCGCTTCTGGGCCAACATTACCTAGTCCAAGTACGGCCGAACCATCTGATATCACAGCCACCATACCAGACTTAATAGTAAGGTCTTTCACTTGATCTGGTTGCTCGGCTAATAGCTTAGATACCGCACCAACCCCAGGTGTATAGTAAATACTTAGGTCTTCTTCACTTCCGAGCTTAGCCTTTGAGCTGATACCAATCTTGCCCCTTAGCTTTCTGTGCTTATCGATAGCCAACTCATCAAAATTATGCTTGTTCATTACTTCTCCAATCTATTCTTACTCTTGATTTATAACCAGCTCATCAACCAGTCTTTTGTTTGATTCAAATATCACCATAGTATTGTTGCCAAGCAATTGCTCTAGCTCCTCCGCCCTTTTTGCCATATCGTGCGTGTTGGCATATATAATAAATTCTCTTCCTTGGGGTAATGACCTTAGAAAGTCCTCATCCACTGGAGACTGAGGCACAACCTCAACTTGTACGCCCGTTGGCTCAGAGTGGCCAATCTTATGTATAGGCTCATGCAACAAACTAGTTTTCTCGATCTTTTCAGCTAGGGCATTTTGTAGTTCAGATTCATCTCGAACTACCAAGTAGGTTGGCTTGGGCTCTGTATCGGGTTTTTGAAGCTCTTCTCTTCTGCCGGTTTTATCTAGTTTCTTTTCTAATGGATTTCTAGTTTCTGGTCCCATAGCTTGAGCATATCACAGCTGTGGTTATAGCAAAATCATTTCTTAACTGCAGGGTAGCGTCGGTCCAAATAGTCCTTAACTAGAATCTGCAAACTTGCGGCAATAGGAATCGCTACCAAGGCACCTACCAACCCAGCTAGAGTTGCGCCAAAAATAGCCGCCACTCCGGCCACCAACGGAGAGATATCAACAGTTTTCGAGAATACATATGGTTGTAAGATATTGTTTTCAAACTGTTGATAAACGATAAAGAATATTGCAGTCACAATGGCGGGAGTAACGCCGCCGTATACCAACACAACCGAAACAGATATCACTGCCGCAATAAGTGCTCCAAACATCGGTATTAAATCTAGTATAAGCACAATAAATCCTAAAGCGACGGCATATGGGTTTCCTAATATAGAAAGAAATATAACCGTGACAACACCAGCAATTATGCTCGTGAGTAAATTGCCTCCAATATAACCGCTGACAGTTTTTTGCATACGAGCATATAAATGCTTTCGATGTTCACGCTTCTTAGGGTCTTGGTAACGCCAAATGACCTCGTGCCAACGTGGAGATTCTAATACCATAAAGAATGTAAAAACTATAATCGTAAAGAATGCGAAAATACTAGTGAATATGCCACTAAAGAAGCTAACTACCCCACCGCTCGTAGAAGTAGCAAAATTAGTGATCTTTTCACTATTTAGCGAGAGTGTCTGAGGCAAGTTCACCGTCTGCAGGTAGTTCGATAAAGGATTGTTGTTTTCTAAAAAATCTCGGTAGTACGTGGGTAGGTTTATAATCAGCTCTTTGAACTGCTTAACAATCGGTGGTCCAACAAGGGATACTACAGCAATGATTGCTACCAGCGTGGCTGCAACCACAATAAACACTGCTAGTCCGCGACTCTTTTTGGGAAGTTTCTTACTCAACCAATTCACAGGTGGCTCTAGGGCTAATGCAAAGAAAAAAGATATCCCTAGCCACACTAGCGGTTGGCGAAGAGCAATCACCATATAGACCACAGCTCCAAAAGCGACGATCATTGCCAAGACTCGGAATATTGTGCGATTCGATATTTGGTTAATATTCGTCTGCATAACTACATTTTACTCCAATAAACTTGCTGGATGCATATTATCCCTTTTACAACCTAATGACAACTATATTAGGAT
>CAYSEY010000089.1:0-3422 GCA_964430405.1 uncultured Candidatus Saccharibacteria bacterium | reverse complement strand
TGGTTATTTTAGCATTTTTTTACCATATTTGCTAGCCTCTACAGTCAGCCTGAAGGCCATAACTATGTTTACCTTAGGCACATAAATTGATACCATCATAAGTATGACTATTGAAGATTACCTAGCACAGAATTTCTGGTGGCTAATACTAATGTTCGCATGGGGCTTAGCCTGGAAGGGTTGGGCACTTTGGATAGCAGCTAAGAAGAACCAAAAGGTGTGGTTTGTTGTTTTTCTAATCGTTAATACCCTTGGTATTCTTGAAATTTTCTACATATTCTACTTTTCCAAGCAGTCAGCCTCAAAATCTGAATCCAAAAAATAGCTTTAAGAATAACCAGCTCACTTCCCAACTATAAACTGGTAGAATATATCTTATGGAAAAAAGTAAACCGGCCGGTCCGCCCAAACCCACAGGCCCAAAGACTCTAGATTTAAGACAAGGGTCCGATCAGCACACGAAAAGTGCTGATCTTAAAGAACAGACGCATTCTGAGCCGCCAAAAAAGCCAGCACCTCCACAACCAAAGAGGCGTCGAGGCTTGTGGAAAAAAATACTTGCACTAGTATTATCTTTTGTACTTATTGGAGGAGGCTTATATATTCTGTTTATTTTGCTAATTCCGAATATCAGTAAGCCCTCTGAGAAATCCGTACGAGCTCAAGCCGAGGTGATAATAGAAAACAAGAATCAAGTCTTTGTACCCAGCGCAGGTATACAATCCGAAATTAAAGAAGGTGGTATTGATATTCTCGACCAAGGCGTAGTGTGGCATCGTCTGCCAGAGCGAGGTAATCCAGAAAAAGGCGGAAACTTTATACTCACCGGCCATAGTTTTGTTTGGGGCTACACCCCCCAAGAAGTTACCAAGCAGTCGGTGTTTTATCATCTCGCCGAAGCAAAAGAAGGTGACGAGATCTTGGTGCATTGGAACGGCAAAAAATATACATACATCGTAAAAGGGAAACAAACCGTTAAACCTGACGCCACCGAGGTAGAGAAAATGAGCGATAAGCCAAAGCTCACGATGTATACTTGTACCACCGGTGGAGCCAGCGATGGACGCGTAGTAATAACAGCTGAGCCTAAACCATGACCTACAAACGATTAACCAAAAAACACGTCTTAATTACTGTTACTATATCCATGATACTTATTGCTGGAATAGTAACATATTTTGTTATTAGCCCCAAGTCGGAATTAAGTAACAAACCAAACCCAAACCCTGGTAGTGGCAAAACAGCTAGCCCTGCAAACAAGGAGGTCGAACAAGAGCAACAAGCCAAGAATACTGCTCTAAGTAAGAAGCTAACCGAAGCACCAAAAGACCCGAAAGCAAGGTGCGAAATAACCGCCAAATTCAACGCCGAATACATGAGAGACGAAAACATAGCCCTCGAAACCAAAAGACATGAAGAATACATCAAAAAATTTGGCAGTAATCGTGCCGAAGACTACACCCATAAACAAAACCTTGATCGTATTCAAAAGCAATTTGACAAGTCGGTAAAGAATATAAATTGTAAATAAGTTGAGATAACTATAAAACATAAGTATAATTAGTTTATAAATTGATTTGTGAGGGTGATGAAAACAAGAGTATTAATAAGCTTTGTAGTGCTTGCCAGTCTGTTCGGTGCAGTTATTTTAGCCCAACCGGCCTCTGCAGCTTCTTATACTGTTACTAATACAACCGATGGTGGCGCAGGTAGCTTACGCCAGGCTATTACCGATGCCAACGCAAATGGCGGATCCGATACTATTGCATTTAATATTGCAGGGGCGGGCCCACACACCATCACTATTGGAGCCACAGAACTTCCGGAGATTACTGGACCAACCGTCATAGATGGTACAACGCAGTCAGGAACAACCTGCGGTGACCTTGTGCCAGCTACTCTCCCCTCAGCATCTAACACACCTCACAACCTGCAAATAATCTTAGACGGTTCAAACATTACTTGGATAGATTATGAGCAAGGTATATTACATTTTGTCGCTGGTTCAGATGGATCCGAAGCAAGAGGCATGTCGTTTATTAATGGTGGGGCGAGCGGGCCTGACTACATATCCGGACTATCTATCGACGGTACAACACCAAACCCAGTAGACAACTACCTAATAGAGTGTAATTATTTCGGCATATCAGCCGATGGTACTTCCGAAGGTGCAAACTATGGCTCGGGCATTAGGGCATCATATAGAGTTTCAAATGTCGTGATTCGCAACAATCTAATCTCCGCAACAACTGGTGGCGGCCTCTACTTGTACGATAACGACTCACCCGTATCTAGTACTGGCAACGTTGTTGAAGAGAATCTATTCGGTACACTCGCTGATGGACTTACTCCTGCTAGTTACAACCAGCAATTACTTCAAATATCAGGTATGGCTGGCGTAAATATCCAAAGGAACATCATTGGGGCCGAAGGATCCTTCTTTGCAGCAATGGTGGAATTTAGTGACAACTCAATAATTCAAGACAATTATATTGGCTTGAATATAAATCAGGGTGCATTGTCCAATACGGGTTACGGAATTTGGTCCAATGACAACACTAACTCCACAGTAACCAATAATCTAATGTCAAATAACACATCTGCCGGAATCTACGCACAGTCATTTAGTCCAAATAATATAATCAGCAATAACTCAATATATGACAATCCAGGGGTTGGGGCTTATATAGGTGGTAATAACACTTTCTCTTCAAATAATGTATACAACAACGGATTTTATGGAGTTGAAGTTAGTAGCAATGGAATAGTTCTGCAAAACAACATTTACGCCAACGATGATGACGGAGTTTTTATCTCTTTCGCTCAGGATGCAGTAATAAGAGGAAACAATATTGGTCTAGACGGCTCTGATACTCCGACCGGGAATGGGAGTGATGGAATTGAGATTAGTAATAACTCATTCGACACCACGATAGGCGGAGCTGGAGCTGGCGAACGAAACTATATTTCTGATAACCTTGGTAGTGGAATTCATATATTTAATGATATTGCTGGTAACTGTGGGCGTAACAATATAGGCTCAACCATATACGGCAATTACATTGGTACTAATGAAGTAGGAGCTCTGCAGGCAGGCTTCGGTAACGGGCAATCGGGCATAACTATTAACGAGGTAAACAGTGGTGACCAGTGTGGTGACAAGTCGGTTTACAATCACCTTATCGGAGGCGACAATGCGGGTGAAGAAAATATTATTGCTGGTAACAACCTGGATGGCATACGCACCTATCAAGCAGATAACAACCTTTACGGGACCGAGGTGTTCTCAACTAATTATTTGTCAAACTCAATTTATGGTAATGGTAACTTGGGTATCAACCTAGCCTACGATAACGATAACGACGGCTCCGCAGACACCGACCTTGGCCCTAACCCACTAAATAACAATCTTATGAGCTACC
>CAYSEY010000088.1:1120-3450 GCA_964430405.1 uncultured Candidatus Saccharibacteria bacterium | reverse complement strand
GGACACAGTATACCTAGGCCACACTCAGCGGTACTAGAGGGGAACAGATTAATTTTTCAAGGCAGCTCAGATAACTGGAAAGGATCAAGTTCTGCCAATATAGTTAAGGCAAAAAAATCGGTTGTGAAAGGTGCGCTCTACGGCTTAACAAGCAATGAGTTCGCCAAGCTACGAGAGTATGAGCCAAGGTATATAACAAAAAGAGTGAAGGTAATTGATTTGCAAGAGAATAAGATTGTAAATGCAACGATATTTTATAATCGCAATAGAGACCCAATACGTCGGCCTTCCAAGGAATATTTAGAGGCCTGGAAAAAAAATCTTAAGGAAGTTGGCTTTGAAGCAAGCAAGAAGTAGCAGCTCTGTATGTAGGTGTCTTGTTTTTGATCTGTTTGGAACCATCACTAGTAAAAGGTATATCCCGGCGCTTTTTGGGTGGTATCTGGGTGGTAAACGGCCAGATGCCAAGATGATTGATGGAGATTTTGAAGCTCAAATTAAGCGCCTCTCTAAGAGCTATCGGCTCTACATTCTCAGTAATTCTAATTATTCTTTCGTAATCAATTCATTAGAGAAACAAGGGTTGTTAGGATATTTTAAGGTGGTATTGGTGTCCTCGGAAATAGGAGCCCGTAAACCCTCGGTCGATGCTTACAATAAGTTGATTGATGCTGGTGCTGACCCTGCCAAAAGCATATTTATAGACGATCGTAAGTCAAACCGAGTACAAGCAAAAGTTATGGGTTATTCGATAGTAGAATTTAGTAGTAAGCATGACCTTCTGAGTAAGCTATCCGAATTGTAAAAACACTTATACTTCACACTTTTCACTTATGCCATCATACTTGAGGTATGGTTTTTTATTTTTACGGCCCAAACAGTTACGCTATTAAGCATCAGGTGGATACGATCCTCAAAAAGTATCTCGATAAAACGGGCGATGATGTTGATTTGTTGCAAGTTGACTTAGCCGAGGTTGGCTTTGATGATTTACTATCAAACTTGGCGGCTGTGCCGATGTTTGTTAGCAGTAGATTGATAGTAGCTAATAATGTTAGCCTTGCAAAGCCAACCGAACAACAGCTTGATAAGATAATAGAATACACTCCAGATAGTACAAATTTGGTACTCACAGATACCAAGGCTGATAAACGCACCCTAGTTTTTAAGCTGTTATCAAAGCTAAAACATGCCAAAGAGTTCAAGCAACTTGAATACTCTCAGCTAGTAAACTGGGTTATAAAAGAGTCGAAGTTGGCCGGTGCCACTATGGATACAAAAGTAGCCCAGTACCTGTTGGAAAGGGCAGGGGAGGATCAATGGAAGTTGCACAGCGAAATTAGCAAATTAACTAGCAGTGGTGACAAAATAACGACAGATCTAATTAGTGAACTAATTTCGCCAAGCCTAGACAATAACGCTTTTGACTTAGCCGAAGCATTGGTAGCCAAGGACCTAAGACGAGTACTTAACTTATACGAGCAACTGCTTTTGGATGGCCAAGCTGACCCTGCCATATTGGGTGCAATTATTTATCAGTACAGGATGATATTGCTTGTAAAGCTTAACTCGAGTGAATTAAACAGGGCATATTCGGTGTCTTCGTACTCGACGCAGAAAGCTCGGCAAATTAGTCAAAAGATTGATATGACCGATATCAAATTAATTTATAATCAACTCAGAGAGGCAGATATTGCCACAAAGACTGGTCGTTTAAGTTCGCACGAAGCTATGAAGCAAATGTTCTACCTACTTTGCAATCGACAAACCTGAATATTAACCTATAATTAGCGTATCTGCACTCAAGCCGGAGGTACCTATGAAGTTTTCCTGGAAGAACGAGAGTGATACTGCCAGCATTGTCGATAGCCTGATCGTTTGTCGAATTGATGAACGTATTATCGGCAAGCTTCACTACTACAAAGGGGTTGGTTATTTTGCTTACCTACATGAGCAGCAACTCAACCGATCACCTATCGAGTCACTGAAGGGGGCGATGAACTTGGTGCAGGACAACTATACTGAGTGGTTGAGCCAACGAGGTGCACAGCATGGATGAGTCCGATGTGAGCTGGCATGAAGGTGACGCAACTGAGTATTTCACCCGCACCATCTATCTTTACTTCGATAACTATCTGAAAGGGTTTGTGGCCGAATCTGGGGGATTGGGCTGGCTAGTCTTCAAGTTCAGCATCCAACAGCCCTGTGGCCATTTGCCTCTCGATGAGGCAAAGTCCTACTTGATCGCTATATGCCAACAAGAAGAGTGGGACTAAAAAAGCCCGGAAGTATTTTACTTCGGGGGCTGTTAAATTTATAAGGGAAGTTTA
>CAYSEY010000088.1:0-1110 GCA_964430405.1 uncultured Candidatus Saccharibacteria bacterium | reverse complement strand
CTTGGCGGGGGCTTTTTTAGCAACAGACTTCTTAGGAGCTGCCTTTTTGGATCCAGGCTTGCCGGGGTTCTCGGTTCCGAAAGGCTTTGGCGCGATTGAGTTATAAGCCTTAGTTAGGCGACTCTTCTTACGAGCTGCGTTATGCTTATTGATAACGCCTTTTTTGACCGCTCTATCGATCTCTTTGATTGCAGCGGCAAGGTCCTTGCTATCTTTAACCTTACCTGTTTCGATCTCATCGCGTACGGCTTTAAATTTAGCTTTCACTTCAGTTTTAACACCAACATTGTAAGCATTGCGCTTCTTTTCTTGGCGAACTCTTTTGATGGCTGATTTGATAATTGGCATATAAGTAAATTAGATCTTTCTAAAATGTAACTCAAGTATTGTACCGTATTTAGCCTGGTTTGTAAAGGAGAAAAACTAAATGTATTGAAAGATGCCGAGTTAAGTTGTGTCTAGAGACTTCAAGATGACCTGCAATCGATTGTATCGGGGTATCGATACGATGGGCTGTATTAGTACATTGATCCAATAACTGGAAAACCAATTGATGACGAAAAGAGCTGCCCAGTATCTAGTAAATAAAAATGTTGAAGAAATCTGACAACAGTGCTATGATAAGGAGATGCAAATATTAGAACTCGCCGCCAAATTACAAACCGTTGGGTTTACTGATAAGCAAGCTAAGGTGTATGTAGCTGCATTATTTCTGGGTCCCAGTCCGGTACAAAAAATCGCACAACAAGCTGATGTTAATAGGGCAACTGCCTATGTAATCCTCGATGAACTTTTGGAGATGGGCGTGGTAAGCCAAGGCAGTGAAGGGAAAAAAACAGTTTTTATAGCCGAAGGTGTAGATGCTATACGCGCCCATCTAGAATCTATAAAAAATGACATTGCGAGTAAACAAAAAGAATTAGATAGCTTAGCTAATGAAGTTAAATCAATCTCTCGGGAGTCTGATAGCTCCACACCCAAGGTTTTTTTCTTTAAGGGTAAAGAAGGTATTGAGCAAATCAACAAATACTACTTTAAGAACAGCAAACCTAATTCTTCCAGCTTTGTTTTTACTGACAGGGAAAAAGTTAAAGAGATAATACCTAAGGC
>CAYSEY010000087.1:0-3526 GCA_964430405.1 uncultured Candidatus Saccharibacteria bacterium | reverse complement strand
CCCGCTAGCTAGGTATGTATATATGTTCAATAGCGAAAACAATTTGGGTTTCGTAGATAGGTTATTTCAGCCGATACTAGGCCTATTTGGTTTGTAGTATGAAAAAGTATAGTACAAAATTTAAAGGGGTAGGTTGGTTGGTAGTGTTAATTTTGCTAAGTGTCGTTGGGCTATCCCTACCTTTTGTTAGCTATCAGCTAGGCTGGCTCAGCTTGGTCGGTATCTTGCCGTTTATCTTCCTGTTAAACCACATTAAGAATCAGCCTCGAAACTCTCAAATCTTTATTATATGGCTAGTTGGTTTTTTGTCGATGTCTATCGTTTTGCATTGGTTGTTGCAAACTCAACCTGAGCGCTGGACGGCCTTTACTGGCGTATGGTCTATGATACTGCTGGTATCGGGATGGGTGATAATGACATTGTCTTTAAGTGTCGGATATCTGCTTTTTGGTTTTGTATGGACGAGGCTAAAATTAGATTTGAATGATAAATATATTTGGTTGAGTTTACCTACGCTATGGGTATTATGTGAATTTTTACGCACATTTATGTTCTCTATAATTTCAGCTGGCCCTGCGACATCCATAGGGCCATATTGGGGTTTTGGAACACTTGGGTTTGCAGCTAGCGTTACGCCATTGGTTTTTACGGGCCGGTTACTAGGTATGTATGGCTTGAGTGTATTGGTAGTGTTGATTAGTCTATCGATTTATAAGCTAGTATCCACTCGTAAAATAGTTAATGGCCTGCCGTTGGTGATTGCGCTGCTATTGGTGCTTGTTGGGTATGTTGCATATTTACCTGCTTCAAAAAATGAGTTGAAAGTTTCAGCTTTACAGCTGGGAGTAGATTCTACTATGCAGACACCTGGGGTCTCATATTACGACTCAATTAGTTATAAACAAGATCCAACCAACTCAGATGTTTTGGTTGCCCCGGAATACTCACAGGTCTTTGAGTTTAAGGGAGAAGGTGAAGATCCAAAAGTGTTATTAAGCAAAACTATTAAAGATGGCGGAATTGCCATAACTAGTACATCTAAGGATGGAGATGGTAAGCACTATAATGAGCTGATTGTGTACAACAGGCAGGGTGAAGTTATCGAGTCGCAACGTAAGCAATTTTTAATACCTATCGGAGAGTCTTCGCCATATATTATGACGATACCGCTTAGGTTATTTGGTAAGGGTTCTGAAGTGGATATGACTATGCAGACTCGAGAAGTTGGGCGAGGGGATAATCCCATACGGCTAACACAAGCTAATGGCTACAGAACTGCCTCACTGGTTTGTAGCGGGGCGATAGCGCCGTTTATGTATCAGGAGTTGGTCCGAGACGGGGCGGAACTGCTTACCAATTCGGCATCACTATCGATATTTGAAAAATCTTATAGCTACCATCAGCAAACTCAGCAAATTGCTCGGTTTATGGCTGTAGCCACAAACCGACCCTTTGCTCAATCAACCGACGGTAGCTATAGCTATATCATAGATAAAGACGGCAAGTATTTGGTAAAAAGTGAGCAAACAAAGCTAGAAATGATTAGCGCAGAGGTAAGTCCTGGTCTTCATCGGACTGTTTATGACTATCTAGGTGAATGGGTATTGGCTCTTTCGGTTGTAATGTTGTTGACAGTAGCTTATATGAAATGGAATAATAAGCGTAACAGAATTAAAAACAAAGGAAATGATGGCCGCAAGATCTAAAACAACAAATAAGAGTAAGGTAGCGTCAAAGAAAGTTCAGAAAAAAAGTCTAAATATTTGGTACGCATTGGTTGCTGTGCTTTTTGTGGCTGCCGCTGGAATTGGCATAATTTATTACTCACAGGCCGGTATATATACTGATACGAACACTAGTACTGCTAGAATTAATGATGCCACTAATGATGGGCTTGGAACTTATAGAATATTTACAAGTACCGGATCGACATTTGTTCGTGGTGACAAAGTTAGCCCCAGTAAGGGTAGAACGTTTCGGTCGGGTGCAATTAAATGGGTTAGATCTGGTGAGTGCTACACCTTTGCTCCCGACCCTTTGCCAAAGAACTCATATGGTACTAAAACTTCGTATTACCGGGACAATCAGGAAGTTAGTTACAACCGCAAAAGCGATTGTAACCTATAGAAAGCTCAAGTTTAAGGGGTAGAGTAATGACAAGTAAAAAATCAATAATCAGAACGTCTAGTCAAAAAAAATCTAAGCGCCAGTCGAATAAGTGGGTTATTGGCGTAGGTGTTGTTGCGATTGTTGCGGTATTGGGAATTGTAATAATTAATCTATCAAATGCTATGACAGGTAATCCAACCATTACGGTTAAAACAGAGTCGAATGCATACGGGTTAATCAAATTGGTTAAACAAGGTGGTTATGACCCTGGGAGGGTGATATATGTTAAAGCAAAACCTGACTCTCGTGGAGCTTATCAAGAATATGTAAATGGAGATTGGTCACTCATGTGTATTAAGCCTACAGGAACTGCTAAGCAGTCTGCTGCACTTACTAGTGTTGGGTCTATCAGTACCGTTGCCGAAGTAACATGTGTATAAAGCTTACGTCTACACGGCTATTGACAAATTAAGCATAAGCCGGTATAATCATAACCGCAATATAAATTAACCCAAGAGTTTAACGCTCTTGGAGGGTGTTCCCGGTTCGCCGGGATAAAGAGGCTTGTTAAACTCCTTAATAAAAGGAGTTTTTTCATATGCCAGGTACACGAGAAGGCGGCCTAAAAGCCGCATCAACCAATAAAAAACGTTACGGTAAAGAGTTTTATACTCGTATTGGTGCCGTAGGTGGCCGAAAAAGCCGAGGTGGTGGATTCGCAGCCAACCCAGATTTAGCCCGCGCAGCAGGTGCTAAGGGTGGTCGAGCCAGTCGCCGCGGTAAAGCCGCCAAGTAAGTAAACCTTACTATAAAAAGAGCCCTAGACGGGCTCTTTTTATTTGAAAGTACTTACAAATATGATATAGTATTCCGTAATAGTTATGGCAAAAACAAAAACAGTAAAGTCAAGAGCATATAGGGCTAAGAAATCGTTCCGCTTCAAATGGTGGATGGCTTTGATTTTGATAGTCGTTGTTGGGGGTATCGGGATCGCGATATTGCGATTTAGTGAAGCAAGCGTGGTTGCCGCTCCCAAGGGGCCGATTTATTGGTTAGGGGATTCATTAAGCACGGGAATGGTTACTTCGGGGGATTTGGTCAACAAACTCCAGAACAATGGATATAGTCCAGCATATATCAATCAGAATCCTGGCCGATCAATAACATCTGTAGGATTTAATAATCAGGACGCTCTCCAGGCTGTTACTGCCGATAATAAAAATGTTTGCCCAGGTGCTACTACCCCGGCAATAGTAAGCTATTGCAAGCAAAACGGAAATAAGTATAACCCCGTGGCTGATGCAAAAACAGTTGTAATATTTTTAGGAACCAACCCTGAACTTAGTACAGATAGTTTTTCGAACTTACAAAAGCAACTTATAGAAAAAATACGTTCAGCCAATCCACGAGCAAAGCT
>CAYSEY010000086.1:0-3558 GCA_964430405.1 uncultured Candidatus Saccharibacteria bacterium | reverse complement strand
CAAAGTCAGCTCGCAACCAGCCAGCATAACCGCAGGATTATTTACTATGTAATTTGGGCGGTTCTTTTATTATTGCTTTTATCGGCCGTAGCGGGAGGTAGCTATATTTTGTGGCGCAACCGCCAAGGGCTAGCAGAGAATCTGGGGATCGGAAACTTATTCAATCCAACTAGGTTAGATATTAGAGGCCCTCAAGCTACCATTGATGTTGGTGGAGGCGATGGCTTGCTAACGGTTAATGGTTCGCAGCTAATTACCGGGGACTTAACAGTAAATGGCGACACGAATATTAGCGGTAACCTAACCGCCGCGTCGTTTATTGGTGATGGTTCCGGACTAACAGGGGTGTCGGCAAATTTGCCTCCATTTGTAGCTTTTACTAATAAAAACAATCAATTATTCTTTGGGAATAATCAATTGTTTAGAAATTCATCTGACAGTACTGCAGCACTAACTGTTCAGCAAGCAAGCGGAAATCAAGTGTTCGGTATTGATACAACAAACAATAAGGCTAAGGCTAATAATGGCTTGGAAGTTGGCAATATTGCTAACTTGCAGGGAAGTATTTTTAACGATCCGTTCTTTGGAATCGGTGGGAATATTTATAAGAGCCTGGCGGTTGGAAGTGAGATTACGAATAATCAGCTTGGTGTAACCTATACGGCCAGCGGCAATGAATTCTTGATAAATCCACAAAACGACCCATACATAAACGCAAACCTTTTTGCGGCTTCTTACGGAGCGGCAAAAATAGCAGAAGGTAATCCATATAACTTTATTACAGTCGCGGGTAGTTTAAGTAGTCTAGTCCATGCTGGATCCGGAGTCGTGGAGCAGGCGGTTGGGCAGGTTAACATTGTTGGTAATGAGGGACCTGGAACTATAGCTATTGCAGCAAATAGCTCATTTAGTACCACCTTAAATGGGACTGGTTCAATATTAGCTTCTACCGGCGTACTTACTCTTAATCCTAGTATTTTGTCTACAAGTATAGACCCTTCATCTACGGGGACCATTCTATTGAGTTCAGGTTTGACGGCAGGAAACTGTAAGGTTTTCAAGGATTTTAAGGCTTTTATTGGTCAAGTCCCTGAGTGCGTCGGTGTAGATCCATATGATGACCCAATAACCTCAAAAAGAATTGGGCAGCAAGTCGGACTAAGCGTTTTTGCTCAAGATGCCTCAACTTGCGTCTTTGGAGATGTTGCTTGCCCATGGTCTTGGCAGACAACTCCAACTAATGTAAACATCTACTCTCAAGGTGCTACAAGTACAAATTACATTGAAGGAGTTATGAACATTGGTGTTTGTTCTCCGGTTGTATTATCTTTACTGGAAGGCTGTGTACCATATGGAAACACAGCTCCTGGACCAAGATTAGTAGTTAATTCACCTTCGAGTGGTTATTCAGCAATAAATACGGATGTTGCAACACAGCTTCATTCGTCAATTGGAACCGATAAAGTCCTTAGTGTTCGGGGCGCCAGCGGCCAATCGGCCAACCTCACTGAATGGCAAAATTCGGCCGGTACTGCTTTGAGCGTAGTAACAAGTAGTGGGGCTGTGGGAGTAGGTACTTCAATAGTTAACAATACTCTGACTGTTGGGGGTACTGTCGGTATATCTGGCAACACTTCTATTGGCACAACCACCGCAAATAATAGGCTAACCGTTTCCGGTGCTACGGATATTTCCGGCAATACATCAATTGGCGCTACTTCTGCAACTAATCGGCTTTCGGTTGTTGATACTAGTGACGACACACCTGCAAACTTTACTGGTTCAAGCGGTACTTGTACGGTCGACACTCTTGGTGGCGGTTGGAGTTGCGTGAGTGACGAGAAACTAAAAGAAAATATATTACAGATTAATTCAGCTAGTGATATTATCGATCAGCTTCGCGGCGTTACATTTGCCTGGAAGAGTGATGAAGAAAAGAACCAAGTAAGCGGCTTCATTGCTCAAGAAGTTCAGAAGGTATTGCCTGGATTAGTATCTACCTTAGAAGACGGAACTCTAAGCCTGAACAAAGACGGTATGCTTCCCTATTTGGTTGAAGCGGTTAAAGAGAGTAATGGCAAGATTGCTACTGTAAATACAAAACTTACAGATCAAGGTTTAAGGCTGGACAGCTTGAGTGAAGAATTTACAAAGTTGGCCGAGCGCTTTACGGTGTTTGAAAACAGAGTGGATATACTAGAGACTAAAGTAATAAACCAAGAACAACGCATTAAGGAGCTAGAAGAAAAGGTAAATACTTCGTCTCCAGTGCCCATAGGGCCTTGATACTTGCTGTAGGATTTTGAAGGTAGTACAATTAAACCATAACAACTGTGAGAGGTGAGTTATCCCTTATGGCCCCAGACACCGGTAATACAACCCTAACAACCAATACCCCTGACCCTACAACAGAACCCCAACATAAGTCTTGGTGGCCTCTTTGGTTACTGGGTGGCTTAATACTACTCTTCCTACTCATGATCATTATCCTTCGTAGCCTATGTACTGATGTTTGGTACATTAACTTACTAAGACTTAATGATAATCTCTGTAATGGACGATCTTCCCTCCAACAAAACCTCAACCTCAAAGACGGCTCCATCCAAGGCCCAGAGATAGCTGAGGGGGCAATAGGTTTCAACCAGCTAAGCCCAGAGATATCTACATACCTTCAGGCTCAAATAAATAATACACAGAATGTAACAAATAATAACTCTACAAATGCAGTAGATAGTTACTACTACTCTCTAGGCTGTACTACTAGTGTGATTTGTAACTCTATTGCGGTCGAGGCAAGTAAAAACATTGCTATCCAGTCTGCCGGAACCCTGACGCCGACGGTGCAACTGCGAAGCGGATGGGGTCAGCTGTCTGATCTAATCCAGTTTCAAGGTCCAGCTGGCAATGTTCAGTCTGTATTTAATACCGGAGGAAACTTAGGTATACAGACCGGTTCACCACAACAGGCTTTGGATGTATATGGCAATGGTTGGATACATAATCATGTTGCGATAGGTGCAAACTCTAGCTTTGGAACGGGTAGCTTGATCACACCACTCTCAGTTGGTCCTTCTGGGATACCGATACTTCCGGCAACGCCTGTTCCTACGAGTCGAGTTTTGGCCGTGCAAGAGGTGGTTACAGGGTTACCTTTGGCTGTTACGCCTACGGTATATTCGGGCACTGGTAGTGAATTATATGTGGTGGGCGATACTGATCCGGGTGCCACTGCAATTGCGGGCTCCTATTCTGCGGCAGAGATTACAGCCGGTAATGGCTATAGTTATCCGGCGCTCAGTGGCGCATCGTCCATGGCTGTCCATAGCGGCTCTGGAGATATAGAGCTTGGTGCCGGACAGTGGGGATCATTCTATAACAATTCCTCGGGTAGCGTTACTGCCGCTGCCGGGGTTAATGGTTCTTTAGCGAATGTTGGTTCTGGCGATATGGAATATGGCTATGGACTGGGATCTTATATGTTTAATACTGGGACTGGGACTGTGACTAACGGCGGTGGACTCTATGTGGCGGCTGGCCAAACAGGAACCGGAACTATTA
>CAYSEY010000085.1:0-3605 GCA_964430405.1 uncultured Candidatus Saccharibacteria bacterium | reverse complement strand
GAGTTACTGCCACCACCACAAGACCCTGTTCCGGTTTGGCCTCCAGTGTTTCCTCCTGGAGTGGGGCTATTAGAACCGAAACTTGCGAATACCGATTCTGCATTACTAACGCGCTGAGGTATTCCTGCTCCACCTGATCTCTCGAAAGTATCTTCAAAAATTGTTGCTGCTTCTGCGGGGGTTGTTTGTGGCGTAACTGAACTTAAGAAATCTTTCTTTGTTGTAACGCTTATTTGATTACCTGCTTGTAGTTCGGACCACAAAAACTCTAACTGAATACCTAAGTCGCTTCTTGGTTTACCCTGTGAGGCAGCATATGCCTCTAAGGCTGTCTTTCGCCCTCCAAGCCACTGGGCAATTCCATATGCACCAATTCCATTTGTTATGTCTGGATTCAACGTAACATTACCACCAGATTCCAACATAAGATTACCAACAATACCAGCAGATTGCGCAGGGGTAAGACCTTTGGATACGTAGAAGTTATAAGCTTGTTCAACCACATCATCACCTGTTAGATTAACAGTACCGGTGGTGGCAGTTGTGTTGCATCTACAACCAGTAGAGACTGGAGTACTTGGAGTAGTATTATTTGTGGGTGCCCCTCCAGAAGATAGAGTATTAACTAGGAAGTCTGCGTATTTACCATAATTTGTTGCTCCGGAGTAGTGAATGCCATCTGGTTGAAGCAAATTGTTAGGGTCGGGCATACTCTTATTTGCGATCTGCTTAGGATCTTGGTCTTGCCCCCACACAAACTTAAATTGGCTAATTGGTGTATAGCCTAGTGTTTGGGCGTTGTCGTATATTACTGTGTTTACGGCCTCTGCTCCAGATTTATTAACCCCAACCGCCGCCACATCAACCCAGAATATTTTAGCTCCTGTTTGTAGTGGTAAAGCCTTAAGTTTATTAATAAGGTCTTGTTGGTTCCTACCGAAAGATGCCATTATTTGTTCTTTGGTACCACCCGCTATATTTGCATCGTTTGTACCTAAGGCGATTACAATACTTTTGCTTCCCTTGATAAAATCAGCATCGTTAGTTATTGCGTCTAGACCATTTCCAGGCTCGTTGATTTGTACACCGTTTTGTATTACACCTCCTCCAGCTGAGACTATTGATCTTCCACCTCTATCATTAACCCTATTAGGGGTAAATCCTTTTGCGGTAAGTTTTTCTTCTAGCCCACCAAAGTCTTTCAAGCCATACGTTAATGAATCTCCCATAAACCATATTTGGCCAGGGGAGGCTGGACCACCTCCGGTATTACCACCGGTTGTTGGAGTCGACCCTGGATTGCAGGCGGTTGGGTCTAGCCAGGGGGTTTTTTCGATAATATACCTTTGGCTTTTACCGGTTGGATCACTTTCTGGCTCGTTACTTAAAGCTAGTGCTGGCTGAGCGCATATCAGTAGTAATAATCCAAGGATTAGTATAAATCTTTTAATCATAGCTCTACCTCTAGGACTTTATTATCAACAACTACATAAAGTGTATTGTTGTATAGGTAGGCTTGAGTTTGTTTGGTGGTGTTTATGGAGTTGTTTTTTATTAGATTCTGGACTTTATAACTCCTTTTATTTACTACCTTGCCATCCTTTAAGTTGATATCGCCAACTATTACGTTGTTTTTATCGAACTTAGCGAACATCTGTTGATCACCATCTTCATAGGTTAGTTGACTATAATTTATACTTTCTTCAGATGTAACTCTTTGTCCATGCTTGTTGATAGTGTTGAATTTGTTGTCGTCTGCTAGATATGCCATGTAATTATTTACCACCCATGGCCTTGAGCCGGCATTTAGTATCTCTAAATTCTTAATATTAGTACTGTCTTTGTTGACGACATCCCACCTGTAACCTTCTAGCTCTGGACTTGTTTTTACGGTACTACCAAGAATTATTCCAGAATACGAGTCGAAATTAGGATAAACTAAGTTTCGATATTCTATCCCAAGAGACTCATTAAGTATATTTGAAGTGTTTTTTGCAAATTCAACAAATTTACCATTATTATCAACCCAGAAGAATGCATCATACTGCTTATATTCTTTTTTTGTATTCTGGTCTAGGTTGAAAATGTATGACTTAGCGTTCCTTCCTATACCCTTAACATAATATATCCTCTTACCGTTAGTGGATGCATTTACAAATACTACATCGTTGTCTATCACTTGAGCTGAAGATGTGTCATTGATTGTAGTCCGGACAATCTGCGAACCATTATAGAAGTAAAGATCATTATTCTTTGCTAATAACTGCCTAACATTGAAAGATGATAAGGAAGATAACTTTACTTTATCGCTATCAAGTTGAGTTAATGGGTAAATAATAGCTACCAGAATGGCTACTACTATAACGATAATTAACACAACTTTATATTTCTTTATTATTTCCACTATATTAGTTCCCATTTACCGACCAGTGCCATGGTTCAGAAGGCAAATTAGTAAACCCATATTTCGAAGCATTTTGTGTCATCCAGTTAAAGCCAGCATCTCCCCTTGTCAGAATTCTTCCGTTAAGCGTAAAGTCTACTGCTAACCCCACTTCGTGCATAGAGTTACCAGGCTTTGCTGTTGGTGGGCTGCAACTGGAAGCAGGTGCTTCATGTATGGCATAGTCGCTTGATCCACAGTGTGCTCGTCGTAGGGCAACTTGCTCGTCGTAGGATCTAAAACCGCCTCCATCAAGATTTACACCATCTGCCTTAGCCGCATCCAACAACTGCTTTAGCTGAGCCCCAATAGATGCATTTACTTTTACACTAAAACCATCTATCTGTACCACCTTAATTTTAACGGTTTCAACACCCCTTGGGCCGTAGTCCTGAAAAGGTGATCCGGGCACTACGGTAGTTCCTGCTGGAGTTGGGAAGTTCGACGTGTCTTGTCCTGGGTCAACCGGACCAGTTGGGATTGCTGAGTTATTATTATTGCCTCCTTGGGGGTTAGCATAAATATTACTGTTTTCTTCGGTACTACTTAATTCAACCATTAAGTCTGCAATGCTATTGGCGTACAGGTAGAGGTGGTATTTATTAGCTAAGTCTTCGGGGTTAAAGCCAAATAACTTATCTCTAATATCTGCCTGTATCGAGCTACCACTATCTCCAGATAAGGTCGGATTACCACTTAGATAAATTTCACAAGCCATAAAAGCAACCTTTTCTTCTTTAATGCTTTCACCACCCTCTACTTTATCTGCCATTACGGGGTAGTATGGATAAAAAGTATCTCGGTCATCGGCGTAGCTCACTAATAACTCACTAACATTATTCACTGCAACATTTTCATCTACAAAATATTGGCGCATGAAGAAGTATTTTGATGGGATGTTAGATTTTGCGCACTGCTCAAAGTATCCCAAAACCTTTTTTTGCTCTGGTGTACCATTGACTAACATATCTTGAATTTCATCTGAATTTTTAACCAGATCAACACCTTCGAACATCTTGGATGGCAAACCAACTGTATCGAGACGCATATATGCATCCCCAGTAGCGTCTGCAGCGAATGCCTGATTTATTTTGCCGGTAGCAATATAGCTAAAAGAAGAGTGTATATCTGCCAGTATTTTTATTGGGTTTGTGAGTTGAGC
>CAYSEY010000084.1:0-3620 GCA_964430405.1 uncultured Candidatus Saccharibacteria bacterium | reverse complement strand
GCAAATAACCTAGTAGCACTGGCCGATCCGGTGTAGGGTGCAATCGCAGTCAATGATATCTCTTGCGGTTTTTGCTCTGGGGTTTCTACAGTTGTGTTATTTGTTTCCTTATTAACCTCGACGTTTACTTGAGGTTCTGGAGTTGCGGTGTTTTTATTGGCCGATAGTAGGTAGAATATCGCCCCAGCTATAATAATGGCCAATACAACTAGCCCTATTATAAGTGCTACTTTTTTACCACCGCCTTTTTGTTTGGACGGTTGATCGGGGCTGGTCTCCGGCGTGGGATCAGCAGATTGGTCGGCTGCAGGGCTAGCTGTGTTGTCGGTAGGCATTGTGTTCGATATGTCCTCGGTAGTTTTTGGGTCAGAGGGTTCATTGTTAGATTGCATGATTATCCTTGTTTATGTAAGTAGCATAACAAGTTATATTGACACTTTCCAATCATCGTATGGATAATTACAAATATGAATTATTCTTTCGATGCAGAAATTTGGCTACACTCTGGCGAGGCCGCTTGGCACTTTGTTAGTTTACCCAAGAAACTTTCCAAAGAAATTAAATCTGAGTTCGGGGATATGGCTCGTGGCTGGGGTTCGTTGCCAGTAAAAGTGCAAATCGGTGGTAGCAAGTGGATAACCTCCATATTCCCTGACACCAAAAGTAATACATATCTACTACCTGTAAAATCCGAAATACGAAAACGTGAGAAAATCGTGCTGGGAGATAACTTGCAGATTGGTTTAACGATACTAACTGAAAAGCTATGAGCACATTATCGGTTTGTGTAATCGCAAAAAATGAGGAAAAGTTTTTAGAACAATCACTAAGTAGCATAATGACTGTCGCTGATGAAGTTATTTTTGTCGATACTGGATCTAAGGACTCAACTGTCGAAATTGCCAGAAAGTTCACAAATAATATTCACCACTTTGAATGGGTAGATGACTTTAGCGCCGCATATAATTACTCTACAGATAGGGCAACTCAGGATTATATATTTCGCTGGGATGCTGATTTCTATTGCCCCCCAGAAACTCTAGTGGTTATTGATAAGCTAAAGAATTGCAACTTTAATGATCACAATATTATCGCGGGACGATGGGCAAATATTGACACTAATTCGGGCTTACTCACAGGTTTTGTACTGAGAGATTTGATTTATAAAAGAGGAAGATATAGGTCGTATTCACCGATACATGCATTTATTAAACCCGAGATTGGTGTTGCCACTAAACGGTTAGTAGTGGAGGAATTGTTGATTGAGCATCATAAAGATTCTGTTGTTAAGCTACATAGGTACGATCAAAGTTATAAGCTTATAGCTAAAGCATTGAGTGCCAATCCTAGTGATACCCATCTGAGATTTCATTTAATTCTTGCGCTAATTTATTTGGAGAGGCTGGAGGAGGCTAATAGTGAGATTGATAGATTCTTAAAACAATGGCCGGACTATATAGATAGTAGGGTGTGTATGTTGCTAGAAAAGAAACTTGCTTGCTTGATTGGGCTTAACCAGGCAGATAAGGCTAGTTTAATTATCAAGGATTACAAACCAAGGTTATATGGAAATTTGCAGTTTTTGTTGTTAGAGGCGGATATTACAAGTTTAGTTGATGTTGATATGGCTATTAAAAAGTATCGTAAGTTCATAAAGCTTAATAAGGGTCCCGAGTCTATTGACGGTCCATATATCTTTGAGCGTTACGAAACTCATCCGAGAATCATGCTCTCAAAACTTGGTGCTACACTTTCTTAGTTCGGGACTTGCGTGCTAATATAGTAAGCAATGGCGGTTTACAAAAAAGACATTCCTAAATTTTTCATTACACTTGGGGTGATAGTGACGGTTGCAACCGGGGCAAGTTCAAGCAGGCCAATCAGCCAAAATGCTTCGATTGCTGACTATTTAAAAAATAGTATTATCGGAACCGCCAAGGCAGAATCGGAGTTTATTAGTGTGCCGTTCAATGGGGATGCTTGCTGGAACGCTTCATTTACTAACAGCCTTTTACCTTGCCCGACTCCACCGATTGAAGAAATAAATATATGTTTAGTAGAGAATAGCACCACGTCACTGCCGGTATACTACTACACGAGTAACGAACTGGTTAATACCTATCACCAGTCCGTTCTAAATTCCACGCTAATTACACAGATACCGCTAACTGGCTTAACTCTAAACCCAATATTTTTAAGCACCACAACCCCTTATTTAACTGATTTTAACAGAATCAACTACCAACTCGACCTTACAGCCCCGGCGGTACCGTTTGGTTCTTCGCCGCTAGTGACTACTGTAGATGTCGATGGGGACTTCACTATACCGACAGGATCACGCAACCTTTCGCACGATGTTTTAGCAAATGTCCGCATGGAACATATAAATACGGGCCCAACTCTGTCTAATCTCAGCCCTACAAACCACAATCAAGTGCTTGCGAGCTCAGGATCAACCATTAGCCTGCCGGTTTCGGTTGATTATAATGACAACGAGAACAACCAAGCTAATTTAGTATTTGAATTATCAAGCGACAACTTCAGTACAATATTACAGACACAGAATGTTAACGCAGTTACTAGTGGTAGTACGGCTAATGCAACCTTCACGAATCTAGGAGTAGGGCAATATCAATGGCGAGTGAGTGCGACCGAAACTGACGCTCTTGGAAATTGTATCGGCTATGCCAATGAAGACCCGCCTATTAATCTTTCGACACAAATCGGACCTACGAGTGTATCGCTTACTGCGGGTTCAGAGCAGCTTGCCAGTACTGGTGAAAATAAGAACGTACCGATATTTGCTGCCATCATGAGCCTTATTGCAGGAATGGGTGTTGTTTTTAGACGATCGATTGGCCTAAAGAGAAACAAGTAGAACTAGACATACAGCTGTAATTACAAGGGTGCCTACCTGTAAGTTCGGGAAGGTGTCACACATTCTAGTATTCTCCGTTGAAGTTAGTACGTATTTAATAAAGGAGTATGGATATGACTAGAATTAAGAAGGTTGCACTAGCATCGTTTGCTTTAGCCTCTTTGGCCGCAGTTTCATTGGCGCCAGTTGTTTCGGCACATGAAGGCTCAAAGAAGGGTGATAATAAGCCACCCCAGGGCTTTGAGCAGCGCATGCAAAAACGCGAACACAAGATGGAAAATCGTCTAGATAAGTTAGTAGCTGAGGGCAAGATCACCCAACAGCAAAAGGAAGCAATTACTAATAAGATGAAAGAGAATCACCAGAAACGAGAAGATATTAGAAAGATTGAAGATCCTGAGAAGCGACATGAGGCAATGGAGCAACTTCATGAAGATATGAAGAAATGGCTTCAGGAGCAGGGTATTGATACAAACTTGCTTAAGCCTGCCAAACAGCATCGCAAGTAAGCCAAAATAGTATTAAGTAATTAGAGCCCCATATGGGGCTCTAATGCTATGTAGTTTTATTTTATGTCGTATAAAGTGATAAAATCTACTGATTAAGGAGAACATGGCTGTGGTCGAAATAAAACTCGATCATTGTGCGTAGTAATAATAGGGCCAAACAAGATCAGTTCTTTGAGCTCCTGGCAACTATATACTTATATCAGTATGGTGGGTACTAACAAAACTAGTGATGA
>CAYSEY010000083.1:0-3628 GCA_964430405.1 uncultured Candidatus Saccharibacteria bacterium | reverse complement strand
TCCTTTGGTGTGCGACTCGGGTAGGTCGGGCTTTCTACCGGATAATCGCTTAAGTATGCGTCATCGGTAGGGTAGTATTGTGTATCACCATACATATCGATGTAGTCACCTCCTTGATGCGGCGACTCTTCGAATTCCTTCACCAGTTTAAGTTTGCTTCTGCCTGATGGCTCTGCCTTTGGTGCAGATTTGCGCTCATTTTCAAACTTGCGTTTGTATAAGGTCTTCAGTCTCGCGGCAATGACAGGGGGAACATTGATCTCAGCTAACCATGCATCGACTTCATCAGATGTTCTTTCATCGGCAGTAACGATAGGTTTAAGATTAAGTACCCGACATTCGTCTATGTCATACCCATTAATCACATCAGCAAATGATGAATAGTCACCGCTGATGAATTGCACTACTAATAAATCGAACTTACTCATTTTATTACGATAAAAAATCAATTAAAATGGACTAATCTATTTACCTTTGCGTGCTTTGTATTCTGCCCATGCGTCCTTGAATAACTTAGACAGTTCGATCCTAGTGAGCTTGCGGCCTTTTTTAGCTGATTCCTCTTTAATGCGCTTGCCGACATACTTAGCACCGGACACATCACCTCTTGGCTTACCCTTGATTCGGCCATATCGGCGCTTGGCATCAGCAGGTCGGGCTGTACCCAATCGCGATACTCGGCGAGTGCCTGTGGTGAGTGGTTTGCGTCTCGCTACCCGCTTGGCGCCTCCTTCATATGTGGATCGGCGCTTTACCACTCGCTTTGGTCTGCTAGATCTAACTACTCGTTTTCGTGGTGCAAGTCTAGTAGATCTAGCAGTTAAGACTGATCTTTTTCGTCGCTTACGACCGCCAGAATATTCTTCCAGTGCCATTTTAGTCTGAGACGAAGTTAATTTTAAAAAATATTATCGGTTTAAATGGTGTCGATGTGCGGTGATATAAAAAATTAGCAGTATTGCAGTATCATGTTTTCACATAATATGTCACTTGGGTAGCCATCCCTCGCAACACCTTAACGGCTACAATACAGAGATTAACCTAATAACCCCTTCGCTAATCGCCACCACCTACAATTCACCACTACAACCATAATGACAACACGTTTTGCCTTCATCAAATATACATTCATATCGCCCCCCTGGAGCTTTACTCTTGGATATTTCAATCAAAGCATCGCGAATTGCCTCAGGCCTGTTGTCAAGCATTGCGTTGTACATCTCCATACCACTCGATGAAAATGAAATGTTACCAATGTTGAAATGGGTAACTGCCACAGTTTCTGATCCACGGTAGTACCAAATTTGCAACTCACAATCACTAAATACGTGCCGTTTAACGGTGTATTTAGTAGACATGTAATCATCATCCTCCACTATCTCTTGGATAGTGATTGATTTGCTGCATCTTTGTACTACGAAACGTAAGACTTTCATTGTGGTCATAAAGAATAAAAAATTCAAATTTATTAGCCTTACCGCCCGCAACTCATGATACTGATTCACAGCTTCATAGCAGACTTAGTCCCCCTAAACCTCATCTGCGGTACCTCGTAGTCCTTGCATATCTTTATACTATCCGCACAGCACATATGAACACATTTAGTACCACCATGAATTCCGCACGCAATATGATTAGTCCATCCAGAATCAACATTGTCAGCCAAATCTTTAAACCTATCTCTAAGCTCAACCACTTCGCCACAGTCCATGGAATCAGTGAAACTGGTCCTTGCACTGACAGCATTGATCAACCCCTCCATACCCTTTGTTTCAAGACCACCCGGAAGCCAACCTACGTTAACAGTTTTGGCATATGATCAATCATGTAAGGACGGAAATCACCTTTGAATATGTCATCTATCACAGCATCAGCAGTTTTATCAACAATAGCATAAGATACGTTCGACAGATATATGCCGAGTTCATCATGGAGTGGGTAATCGTGTACTATTACCCTATCACAATATTGAACTTCCTCACATATATTATGATCAGAATATAACCTAAAAATGTACAACATGGCAGTGAAAGAGTCTGGGCACCCAGATCTAAATTCAATCCTGTGCATTTCTAGTTCACAATTGTCATCATATTGAGAGGTTTTATCCAATGTATCCATATTATGTGGAATCTCGACATAATCATGGATATCACCATAAGATGTATAGAACGACTCCATATTTAACGATTAGTGGTAAAATATTCATTTTTATTTACTAGCAACTTTATCAGCTAAACCATCGTTAACACTCACCTATAATAACAACACGTGTTTGCATTAAGTATTTTGTTGGTCAGCAGCGCCCCCGATATCATTGGTTCCCTAGATGATTTTGAGTTGCCACACCCAATAGCACTTAATTAAAGATTTGTTTTCATAGAAATAATCGAGCACATACGCGATATGGGATATATGGCTGAAGCACTTGGGGACAGAGATGAGCGCTACCTTAGCGACACCAAAGCTCGTCTTAGAAGTGAGACAACATCAGTCGAGTACCCTAATGGCGACAAAGAATACTATAGAGATGGTAAACTCCATCGTGATAATGATCCGGTATTAGGGCCAATGCCAGCCATCGAATACGCCGATGGTAATAAAAAATATTACAAAAATGGTAAACTTCATCGTGATGATGATCCCAAACTTGGACCAATGCCAGCTGTTGAGTGCGCCAATGGTTATAAGGCTTATTACAAACATGGTGAGCTTCATCGTGATGATACGGCATTAGGACCAATGCCGGCTATTGAATGCGCTAATGGTGAGAAATATTATTATAAAAATGGCATTCAGTTTACACTGGTAGAACCTAATCAGGTTAAACTCAAGTTAATTAAAATGAGAGAAGAATTAGATCTGATCATTAAATCACTAAACTAATTAAAGATTTGTTTTTTATAGAAAACCGAATTTGGGTGAACCATAAATGGAACACACAACTAAAGTATTTGAAGATAGGGTTGAATACTATATCAGTGGTAAGCTTAATGATATTATCATTAATGGTAAAGTATTACCAGCTATTGTATATACTAATGGTGACAAAGAATATTTCAAGGACGGTAAACGCCATCGCGGTGATGACCCAGTATTAGGGCCAATGCCGGCTATCGAGCACGCCGATGGTTACAAAGCTTATTACAAAAATAGTAAACTCCATCGTGATGATGACCCCAAACTTGGACCTATGCCAGCTGTTGAATGGACTGATGGTTATAAAGCCTATTACAAAGATGGCAAACGCCATCGTGATGGTGATCCGGTATTAGGATCAATGCCGGCTATTGAGTGGGCTAATGGTGGCAAAGAATATTACAAAGACGGTAAATGTCATCGCGATGACGATCCAGTATTAGGACCAATGCCGGCAGTTGAATTAGCTGATGGTTATAAAGCTTATTATAAAGATGGTGTCAAATTCACTCCACCTAAACCTAATCAGTTTAAACTCAAGCTGATTAAAATGAGAGACGAGTTGAACCTAGTCATCAAATCACTAAACTAATTAAAGATTTGTTTTTTATAAAAAATTGAATTTAGATATACCATAAATGGAATACACAACTAAGGTATTTAAATATAAAGTTGAGCGCTACGTCGGTGGCAAACTTAGCGATATTAT
>CAYSEY010000082.1:3399-3647 GCA_964430405.1 uncultured Candidatus Saccharibacteria bacterium | reverse complement strand
CAATTGCATAGGCAATAAACTGCATCTTCCGAGCCGCAGCTACTGCCGGATCGAGCTGGCGGATAGTGCCCGCACCGGCGTTACGCGGATTGGCAAACAAGGGCAAATCTTGTATGGCCCGTTCTTTATTGATCCGTTCAAATTCCTTTTTTGGTATAACAACTTCCCCGCGCACCTCAAACTTTTCATAAACCTGCGATGGCACCTTGGGTGATTTACGGAGTCTTAGCGGAACCGTTTGGATTGTC
>CAYSEY010000082.1:224-3389 GCA_964430405.1 uncultured Candidatus Saccharibacteria bacterium | reverse complement strand
TAATTGCCCTCACGAAAATTCCGTCTTCGTATTGCAAAGCAATCGCAAGCCCATCCATCTTGAGTTCAGTATAGTATTCAATTTTAGTTTTGCCGGTAAGTTTGTGCATCCGCTTTTCCCACGCCTCGAGCTCTTCTATGCTAAAAACATCATTTAAACTCAGCATTGGTCTGGTGTGCTCAATACTCTTAAATTTTGCGAGCGCCTTGCCACCCACCCGCTGGGTTGGCGAATCGGCAGTAATTAAGTCGGGGTATTCGGCTTCGATTTTGCGCAGTTCACGGGTAAGGCTATCGAATACCTCGTCGGTAACAGTAGGATCGTCTAAAACATGATACCGATAACGATAATCACTTATAACACTACGGAGTTCTTCGGCTCGCCGTTTGGCGCTAGACTTTTCCATTTTTCAACGTCTCATATATTTTTTGTTGAAATATAAACAATACTGGCACAAAAACTACAGCTTCTAGTATATATATGACCCCGCTAATGATAGTGTTTTCATTTATTGTTTGGTTTAGGCTTAGCACGAGCTGGATAGTCATTAGTATGACTAGAATTATTACAAACAATATAAAATAGCCAACAAATATTCGTAATCTATTCTTTTTTGTCTTCTCGGCACTTTGCTTTAAAGATTGATAAATACTCGTACCTTCGTTGACAGTTATGGTCTGTGAAACCGAAAAACAGCTCAGCAGGTACGACCCGAGCACGAAAGCCAGTAATCCAATTGGCAGAAACACAACCATCGGTATACCTAAAGCCGATTGAGCTAATATAGCGCCAAATAAACTAATGATTATAGGCAAGGCAAAAACCAACAGAATCAAGCTGATTGCGACATATTGCAATAGCCGTCCGCTAGCTGCCGTAAATACGGCACCGACTTTTTTACCGACGAGTTCGGACTTTTCATTTGCAAGTAACAATATTGCAATTATCACGAAGGACCAGGCTAAAGATAAGAGTAGGCCATACTCCCCAACCATCCCTTGGCTATTGAGTACATTTAATACCGAGGAAGGGATGGCAACTACCAATACAATTTTTGTGAATAAATTGAAATTGGCTCGCCACAGCTTAATGGTCGCACCAAAAACTGCCTTGATCCTGAGCTTGTTAGCTTTTTTTGCTATGGCCTTCTTCTTGGGCATGAACTAATTAGAACTTAACTTCTGGTGCTTTGCCAACTGCTTCTTTTTCGCTTTCGGCTACATCGAAGAATTCGCGGGATTTAAAGCCTAACATATTACCAATAAAGTTAGTTGGAAACACCTGAAGCTTCGTATTGAAGTCACGGACGTTACCGTTATAAAACCGTCGGCTGGCTTGAATCTTGTCTTCAGTGTCGGTTAGTTCGCCTTGTAAATGCAAGAAGTTTTCGTTAGCCTTCAGGTCAGGATAGTTTTCCGCAACTGCAAACAGACTCTTTAAGGTTGAGGTCAGCATATTATCGGCCTCGGCCTGCTTGTGCAGGTCGCCTTTTGGCGCTTCCATTGCGGCCGTACGGGCCTTGGTAACGTTTTCTAGTGTTTCCTTTTCGTGCTTGGCATAGCCTTTTACGGTACTAATAAGGTTAGGTATTAAGTCCAACCGTCGTTTCATCTGCACCGTAATGTCGCTTAGCGCTTCATCGGTTTTAATTTTGAGTCGAACCAAACTATTGTAGGTAACCCACAGCAAGATGATTACCAATAGTACAATTCCCAGAATAATCCAAACAAACATCATATCAATATGTACTCCATTAATTTATTACCATCAATTATAACACTTTTTACTAGTTTTATTTAGCAGTATGAGCCGGTTGACTCGGGGTGGGCTGTTTTTGTTCTGTTGATTGGCCTTGTCGATCTACATTATTGGTGAGGCGACGGTAAAGCACTATACTAGCAAATAACGTAAATGGAATCGTGAATATTAAACCTATTAATAATGCCATCATACCTAACAGATTAATTCCGAACATCAACAGTCCCCAACCTATTAAATACCATTTGTTTTTTAAGGTTAGCTTTGAACTATAGCTAAGCGATTCAGAAACCGAAATTCTTTTATCAACAATTGCGTTATTAACAAACATAAACCTAATTGCAAAGTATATTCCAGGAATAATAAAAAGCAGAGTGCCGCCAAATACAATCAGCCAGACCAGCAAAGTAGCGCCAAGGTAGCGCCAGAATAGCCCTTTAGTCTTAAATAGATCGGCAAAGTCTACCTGCTTATCGTCTGTTGCCGCCAACTGGATATTTCTTTCGCCAATCCCAAGCCAAGTTGAGACAGCAAGTGAAATTGGATAGAATATCACAAATACCACCATCAGAACGACTAAAAAGCCCAACATCGCGCCGGCCGACGAATCATCATTGATAAATAGATTTCCAAAATTACTTACAATATTCAATGGTAGCTGGCTAAGGCTAGTTAGTATCCAGATAATAAAGTATGCACCTATTAAAATACCTAGGTTTTTCTTATACTTCTCCCAAGCTTCCGAGAGCACTTCTGACATTATGGGTCTTTGCATAAGCATATATTATCACAATTTAAATGGGCAAAACACACATTGGGTTCCAATAAAAAATAGTCCTGCTGAATGAGGACTATCTTTACTTGGTGGGCGAGGAGGGACTCGAACCCTCAAGCCGAAAGGCAACGGATTTTAAGTCCGTCGTGTATACCAATTCCACCACTCGCCCCAACTATTGGTATATACTATAGGATATCAAATAAGCTAATCAAGGGGTATAACAATGTCAAATATTGAAAAGTTAGAAAAAGATGGTACAATTTCCGCTGAACACAGATACTTAGTAAACGATCTAAACAAAATTAAGCAAGATCCAGGTGTGGCGAAGCGTGAAAGGGCATACAGAGATAAAGCCTTACAAAATTTAAGTAGCGAATCTGGGGTGTTTAATGGTAACCCCGAAGATATAGAACGAGAAATAGCTCGTATCAAGAAACGAGAAGCTGAAACGAACTAAATAATTACTGGAGGCGCGTACCGGATTCGCACCGGTGTACAGGGTTTTGCAGACCCTTGCCTAACTACTCGGCCAACGCGCCCTGCAAGTGCTATTATACCTTGCCAGCCCCATCTGTTAAAGGGTAGAAATAATCAACTTTTTTTGGTATGATGGATTGCGTTACTTAATA
>CAYSEY010000082.1:0-214 GCA_964430405.1 uncultured Candidatus Saccharibacteria bacterium | reverse complement strand
TCGCTTGAGCTTAATGAAGCGGCTTGAAGGCAGGAAAGTGTAAACTATTATACCTTGCCAACCCCATCTGTTAAAGGCTAGAAATAATCATCGTTTTTTGGTATGATGGTTGGCGTTACTTAATAAATTATCGGGTCGGTATCGACACGGCGAGATAGCTCAGTTTGTAGAGCAGTGGCCTGAAGAGCCTCGAGTCCTCGGTTCGATTCCGAGT
>CAYSEY010000081.1:0-3791 GCA_964430405.1 uncultured Candidatus Saccharibacteria bacterium | reverse complement strand
TCAACGGGCGCAAATGGTCATCGCAGCAGTTCGCGCACTGGCCGCAATAAGTATATGGCAGGTCCACGCGCTGCCTAGTCGGGATAACGCGCTCGATCATACCACACCCCCAACACGTGATTCACGCCCTGTACCGCCACAAGCCTCGCACTCGTCTATTCGGCTGGCGTCCATGCCCAACGTTGGGCTGTAAACGCTAACCTCACGCTCACCTTCGCCCTGGCACTCAACGCAAAAGTCGATGCGCACTTTGAAGTCCAGTTTGAGACACTCCAGGATGGCATCAAACTCAACCTCAACCTGCCAGTCACCGTTGTACCAGAACTCAACTCGCTTACCCTCCCAGGCTGCATTAAAAACGTCAACTGCGCGTTTGATGTCGGTATTGTAGACCATAAAAAGCCTTTGGTGTTGGTGTTGGTGTTACAAACAAATGAACAACTTGGTTTTCTCTATAAAACAAATAAAGAAAAGAAGTAAAGAAAAATAAACAATAAAAGAAACAAATAAAGAAAAGAAGCAAAGAAAAAAAAAGCTAAAAGTAAAAAGAAGAAAGTCTCGAAGTTGGTTGGTTGGTCGGCTTATCCGCGTCAAATTGCCTTTATGGAGCTTTACCCGCGTCAAGTCGTCTTTATAAGGGGTATTTTTGCTAACCCAGAATCGAAGCCTAACAATGCCACTGTTAGCTTAGGTGGGGCTGGGTTGCCATGGGCTGGGTTGCCACAGGGTGGTTTTGCAAGTACTTGATATCATTGGGTAGCTGTCAAGTACCTGATATCTTTACCTATAACCAGATCGACCCTAGATGGTCTAGCTGGGCCAGTTGTAGCCTACCTGGCTTGTGGCACCGTTGCCGCGCGTCGATCCTATCGGCACCTAGCAGGTTACCCTTTGCGTTATAACATGCCGAAAATCTTGAATTCGAATTAGGAAGGGTTATATCGTGAAGTACGAAACCACCGTCTGAGAATTTACATTTTTGAATCATAGCGCACCGCCTAGCGTATCGATCTGCACACCTGCGCTACCGTCCTTGCAACAGTTGTTATGTAATGCCATAGCCTCGGAAATACCCGCCCCTGGCTGATATTCGGGAGTATGTGGTGGTTTCGGTAGTTTTGGGTGTAAGTATCGGATCGATCTCGGCGCTACGCTTGGCAATCCCGCTGCAATCCGCACCGCATGATCGCGCTGTTTTCGGCCTTGCGTTGTTAGCGCTGCTTTGACGCTAGGTGCGACGAAACAAGCTGATGTCGTAAAACCTTTACAACCCCTTGATCCCACATGATAGTTACCGATCGCTACATCATAGGGTATACCGAGTCGTATCAGCAACGGTTGACAGTTGATCGAAACTTGTACTAACCCTAGATTGCGCATTTTCCGCTGATCATGTAGATATCTGCAACGTAACGATCCACGGTGAGCCCAACTAGGGTTAGCTAGCCCGCAATAACCACATTCCGATTTTTCAATTGTTTTCGTCATAGTTAGACTTCCTTCCATTTTTTAGTTTTCCCGGTAATCGGGCATACAGACTTGCTTGCGACCGGAAGGTAATCCAGGCAAGTAGATGCAATCAGTACAGTCACACCACAATATTGTTCGGTGATCCATGCCCATGCTTCCCGCTTTGCGCCCGACAAGGTTCTAGACCGCAATGGTTTGTATATCGATGACTTGTGGCTTTTGGCCCAATAAATTGCTTGCATGTCCCAGACATATCCACAATTCGTGCCAAGTAGCCAAACCCCTGAAACCATTAAACTAGCACTCTAAACCGAAAGGCAAAAACTATGACAATAATGTCGCCAGCTATGCAAAAAGGTCAAGGTTTTGGGCGTTTCTTGGGCTTTTAGCGACTCAAGCGCAAGCTAGGTGAATTGAGCAATTACAGGTAGTTACAGGTTAGCCGATTGCGCATATAATGATAGTGGGAATTGCCGAAGTTGGATTTTTGAGCTGGCACACGGAGTGCATTAGTCTAGGATTATGCAACACAAAGAATACAACGGGTATTACAATTACGAGACATGGTTGGTCGCCCTATGGATCGACAATGACCAGTTCACGCAAGAACAACTCCATGAGATGGCTGAGACTATCCCGGACCGTGACGCATACGACCTAAGCCTGCAGATTGAGGCATGGGTCACGAATGATATGATCCCGGATCTTGGCGCTACCTTGGCAGCCGATCTCGTTAGCGGGGCTTTGTCCGAGGTCAACTGGCGCGAAATTGCCGAAAATGCAATCGAGGGCTTAGATCCAATTGAGCCCCCGCCGGAGTGTGCGGATTGATCGTCGTAATAATCTGGACACTAGTTTTCTCCATCATTGCCGTCTGTGAGCGGCGCAACCCTGACAATTGGTGACAATATGACAAACACTAAGAAGAAGTATGTTCGAGACTCCAAGGCCCGATTCGAGAACTATTACCGGGCATGTGGTGAGCTAACAAGTCGTTGGCACCGTGTTTTCGAGAGTAAACTACCGGAACAACCGGCATTTTCTGAGATCCATGAATGGATTAGGACGTTAGACATTACCCTAACGAACCGCACCACACTGATAGCAAAGTCGTGGGCCTTACGCGACTACGCTTGCCGCTACTTTGCGCACTGGCAACTGTATCTTGACGGTGTAAAGCTACCCAATAACGAAGTTCCGGAGGGATGTTATCACCGTGTCACGGCTCGGCATAACTGGAAGGGTACCGAATTACCATTTTTTAAAGACGAACCACCACAACCAATTGGAGCGTAAAGCTTATGACCAAAGTAGACCGACTGAAACTAATCAAGTCTCGCTGCAAACAACTAACCAAAGCGCACGACTTTGTGCCGAGTAAGGACGCGCAAGATCTATGCCAAGATATTGGTGACGATCTGGCCGAATTCAAGAAAGTAGGTCAATGTGAGTAAATACAAGTACATAGTTGAAGTGCGCCCAAAAGAACCAAGCGCGAGTATATGCGGACCTCGGGGGGGATCGGTACGTAAACATACAGACGTGTTAGCTTGCACGTTACCGGGCAACGTCGAGCCTGACTGCCGCTATCTGCTATCCCTCGGGGTAGACTTTCGGATCGTTGCTCAGAGCGCAAAGGGTGAGTATGAGAACCGGAAGGCAACGGATCAAGAGATTACCGATACTGCAAAGGCTATCTACTTCGAGAGTGAATCCGATATGGGAGATCTTGAGCTAGCAAAGGTGTACCTGGTTTGGAGCGCAACCGATAGCGCACGCAACGAAGACTACTAGGGTGGGGGAAAAGTCTCCAGTGGGTGGGGGAAAAGTCTCCAGTCTTAAATACCTGTAGTTGCTCGAATTCCAGGTTTATGCCTTGTTGGGGGTGGGGGAAAAGTCTCCACCTAGCCTTATTCACATCTTGGGCTAGCTAACGATTACAGGTAGTTACAACGATCAAATACTGGCACGGTAAGTGTATTAGGTAATGTCATGACTAACCAACAGCGAATTGAATTGGCAACCGCAACCGCTAAGCGCACAATGGGGGTTATCGCATTCGAGAAAATGTTAGCCGGGGAGCCGTGGCCACATGCTACTGTTAACGACCGCAAGGCAATGGAGCTGTACTTTGCTACATTGCCACCTTACGCTACTCCAGATAGTCCGATCTGGTAGTCTAGTTGCCAGTTTGCCGATAGGGGATCGGCAATCGAACAATGACGCTAACAATCTCTTGACACCGTAACCAACTAGCACTAGGGTAGTGATATGATAAAACAACAAAGCATCAACGCAATCAACGCTCAACTAGCTACCGC
>CAYSEY010000080.1:0-3816 GCA_964430405.1 uncultured Candidatus Saccharibacteria bacterium | reverse complement strand
AACCCGGCCACAATAGCTATTACCACAACGATTAAATACAGCTTGATATTGGAATTATTTGAATTTAGGGAATTTGAATTCTTTACGGTTTTATTTTCTGGCACGAAGTCCTCCTGAGGTTAAATTAACCCGCGCTTGTCCAGCGGTTCAATAAGATCAACGCTGCAAACACCACAACCGTGACAGCTAGGTATTCAAACACAATACCCTTTTTTAAATTACGCTGTTTGTAGTGATAATATATTCCACCCCACCCGTATGCTAACGCAGTAACGATCGCCGCAAATTGCGAGATTATTATTGGCACGTGAGGAATCTGATACAGTACTATCCAGCGCGAGGTTAACCAGCTAATCTCAACCACCACAAACCCCCATAGTGCGGCTAGTATTTGTGGGTTGTTAGTAAAATCAAGCAACCACCACAACGCCACTAGAAAACTAATGAACCAAAGTAACAGCATTACTAGTGGTAACGGCCAATGCCAGTACGCAAGCAACAGACTAGATAGAGAAGTTACGAATAACACAAATAACACCGTAAGAATATTGTCTACAACGAAGTTTGGCTCCGCTTGAGTCTCGACATAACAAAGCACACCATACACCAATGAAGAAAAGATCATAGACACAACAAATACCGGTACTGAAGTAAGACTAATAACATATACAGTGTAGAAATATGCTAAAGCAATAGTCAGCCAAATAATTGGCCTTAGCGACTTTGTAATAATCGTTTTTGTCTTTTTAGTAACTAAAAGCCGCCTAAACAGCATATAGTTCAATATCAAAACAACCGGCAAAACCACTGCTGGCAGGGGTGTGTAGTACAAAATTCCAATCGCAAAAAATGATATTAAAACACTAACCAATACAATCAGTCGTTGGCCTTGGCTGAATAAATTAAGTCTCTTAATTGTTGTTTTGAGGTTTATAGTCAGCTCCTAAGATTATTACTATCTCTGCTTCACTACCAGCAGGTGGATCGGCCTTTTCAACACTAACCTTTAAGCGATTTTCCAGGTATTTGAGTGTATACGGTTTCTTACCATTTGTATAATCAATTATCCTGGTCTTGGACTCACCACCTTCTGCACCTGCTGTAGTCTTGATAACATTATACCCGTAAGATTTTAATAATCCAGATAGGGTATAGATTGCAGCTGGCTTAGCATTAGCATTACGCAGCTCCAACTTTGCTGCCTCTTGCTTAATATAACCATCTATAAACAGGCTACGAACAAATGAACGAATGGCAGTGTAGTTACCCGAACCGGCCGTTGGTATAACAACACTAGCCGCACCCACATTGCTATTTTTAACCAAACCTTCTGCTTCGGCATCGAGAACCTTATTTGTAATTGCGTTAGAGTTTACCTTACGACCCAAGTCCACTAACCGCTTCATTTCGTCTAAGCTGATATCAGTTCTTAAATGATCACCAACAATTCCGATTAGCTCGCCAACTTTAGCAGGATTTAGTATATTGCCAAGTTGCATAGCCTTATCTCTCATAGCAACCACTACCCCCTGTTGGCGCTTGGCCCGGCCATAGTCATCACCACAATTGCCTTTTCTGCATCTTGCGTACTTTAATGCCATAGATCCGTCCATGTGGTAAAGCCCAGCCTTAAGTTTAAAACCACACTGTCTCCCTTCGTTTTTCTCGCAAGGATACTCGGGATCATTTAAGTCATCAGTGTTATTTATATCAACACCCCCCAGTGCATCAACGGCCGATCTTAAGCCAGTAAAATCAACCCGAACAAAGTAATGAATTGGCTGGTTAATAATTTCACTTACGGTCTTTTTGGCAAGCTCAGGGCCAGTGCCCGGTTTTTGCTGCTCCGCTAGCGCATGTGCGGCATTGATACGATCCCAACCAATCCCCGGGATCTTTACATATAAATCGCGTGGTATTCCAAGCATCACAACATCGTTCGTCTTAGGGTCAATGCTTGCCACAATAATCGTATCGGTTAGACCCTCTCCAGCATGACCAGCATCACCGGTACCTAATAATAGAACATTGACACGGCCCTCGCCCTCTCCCTTAAGCTTACTAAGTTCCAGCTCGCCCTTAAGTCCATCGGCGGTTACACCATTATTTTTTTGTATAACCTTGTTTAGAGACAATACGGCCCTGGCAGCCATTGCGCCTCCAGCCAATAATATTAATGCTAAAAATACAATTAAACCTCGTATCAACCAACGCGGACGCCGCTTAGGCTTTGAGTTTTTTGTAGCCGACCCTGAAGAATCTAGATCGGCTTTTTTACCACCTATACGTAATTTCATATCTAACCATTATAGGCGATTATCAACCACGAATAAACTCTAAAAGCTTGTATCGCAATAGTCCAAAGCTGTTATAATAAGCTTAATGGATGATGACAAAAAAGAGCCAGCTGACCTTTCGGCTAGACTGGACGAGAACGAACTGCCCAAACCGGGCGAAGTAATAAAACCAGGAACCAACCCTGCTAAGCAGGTGGCTGAAGATAACAACAAGGCCCATGCTAGCACTGCCACAACTACAGCCCACCCTATAGAGAAGGATGTCGATGAATTCAATAAGTTTGTAGAAGCCCAAGAAAGTTCCGAGGATGATGCTAGTGAAGATACAAAGTCCAAGGGCGGTTTAAGAGTACTATGGGAAATTGCCAAAACTATTCTGATTGCTGCAGCAGTAGTTTTCATAATCAATACATTTGTGTTCCAGGCCTACTACGTGAGTGGGAGTAGTATGAACCCCGACTACCAAGACGGTGATTATCTACTAATTAACAAATTCCCTTCTTCAATACGCAATATTATGGGAATTTTCGGGAATAAGGGTGGTCTTGATTTAAAACGAGGCGATATATTGGTTTTCAAGCCACCAGAGGCCCCAAACCTGTTTTATATTAAGCGTGTTATAGGACTACCAGGAGAAAGGGTTACTCTAAAAGACGGTGTATTCACCATATACAATAAAGAGAACCCCAATGGCTTCGTGTTGAACGAAAGTTATGTCGATAAGGCCTACAAAACCGAAGGTGAAGTTGATGAGATTATCTCTGCCGGTAATGTATTTATGGTAGGCGACAATCGGTCTCCTGGGGGCAGCTACGATTCTCGAGCCTGGGGACAGCTTAACCAAGATGCTATTAGCGGCAACGCCTTCTTTAGACTCATTCCGTTAAATAATATTGGTTTTATTACCCTGCCCGAATACCCAACCAACTAGAGATCTTCCCCGACTAACTAAAATCTATTTAGTTCCAGCCCTGGAGCAACAGAAAGTAAAGTTTGATATTAAGGTCCTTGTTTGAAGGCTGTCTGAACTTGATGCGAAAGCAATCAAAGTGAGTTCCTGAAAACAGGAAGTATTATCTAACTTTATGTTTCTGCTTGCGAACTAGCGGGCTGGTGGTTTTGCTCCACTTTTGCCATCAAAAGTGGAAAATGTATAAATAGAATTGTTTTAATTAATCCTTACTTTTGAAAATACCAAAAGTAACAAAAGTATTTCCTCCTGCTAAAAATGCTATAAACAATCAAATAACTTCTTCTTTCTGTTTTTTCAGAACAAACCTTCGGTTTGGTCCAGCCGAGCCGGACTTAGCTGAAAATAACCAGAAATAGAAGAACCTAATTTGATCTTTCTGATTTTTAGATAGTCGGGGAAGACAGGGAAAAACGGTCGAGAGACTCAGATTCCACCTAAAGTTCTTCACCGGCGATCTGTCCGGCAATCCGCGCCAGTTCTTCATCTGAGTAATACTCAATAATTAGCTTGCCGCCTTTCGCGGTCTTCTGGATAGCAACCTTGGTA
>CAYSEY010000079.1:0-3852 GCA_964430405.1 uncultured Candidatus Saccharibacteria bacterium | reverse complement strand
CAATTTCTCAGAATCTACAAAATTACTCCTAAGTATGTCTGAAGGAGCCACTCTAACCAACGATGACGAGTCTGATTTGGAGTGCATAAAGTGTGGTTTTATTAGTTTTCCTCCATTTGCTACTGCCGAGTTGGCAACTGCTAACTGCAAAGGGGTTACCCTAAGATCACCTTGACCTATAGAGACGTTATACGTATCACCAATATACCAAGATTCTCCACTCACACGCTTTTTCTGCTCAGGTGAAGGCAAGAACCCAGCACCTTCTTCGCTAATATCTACCCCCGTTTTAGCTCCAAAACCATACTTGGAATACCAATCAAGCAAGCGTCTTTCGCCCAACCCCTGAAAGCTCTGGTAGCCCCCGCCAACTTGATAATAGAAAATATCTGAACTCCACTGGAGCGCCTTGACCACATTAACCGATCCTAATCCTTCGGGCTTCCAGCCTTTGAAGGTATAGACTATGGATGGATTATAAATATTAGGAACATCGAGCTTGCCCTTATCAACAATACTAGTTTGAGAATTAATTACGCCTTCCTGTAAGCCTGCAGCCGATATGAACGGTTTAATAACTGAGCCGGGGGGATAACTCCCAGAGGTGACACGATTTAGGAGCGGTTTGGCATCATCATTGAGTAGTTTATCGTAATCAGCCTGACTAATACCCTTGGCAAATAAATTGGCATCATAGCTAGGATAGTTAACAGCTGCCAGAATTTCACCTGTCTGGGGATCAAGTGCGATCGCCGATCCAGCCTTACTACCGGCTCTTTCGACTTGTGATTTTACAGAAGCATACATAGCTTGTTGTAGCCCCCAATCTATCCCTAAATACAAATTCTGCCCAGCCTGTGGCTCCACACGCGCCAGAAAACGAATCGGCCGGCCTGTTGCGTCAACTTCTACCTGTTCTTTACCAGCCAAACCATGCAAATCAGCCTCATAGCTTTTTTCTATACCGCTCTTTCCGATAACATCGACTGCCCTATACTCGGGTTTTTCTTTCCATTCTTCGGCCGATATCCTTCCAATGTAGCCGAGTATATGAGACAGAAGGCCTCCATCCAGGTACTCGCGCTGAGGGGTACTTTCTATCGCTAATCCCGTGAAATCCCTGATTCGCTCTTCAATATTAAGAGCAATTTCCCTATCAATCTTATCTAGCAATACTACTTCTGGTTGAGCAGAGTCCTGAGCTTGAATTAGCTTTTGTTTTAGTTCGGACTTGTCTTTGGTCGTCAATATAGCAAGATCAGCCGACATCGATTCCAACTTATCATCATCGCTGGGTAGTTTAGTAGGACTAGCTACTAAATCATACTGAGCCGTATTACGAGCCAAGAGCACACCATTTCGATCATAAATAGCCCCCCGCGGAGCCGGTATTACGGTGGTACGAACACTGTTACCACTCGCAAGTAATGCATGCTGTTGCCCCTGAACTACCTGTAAGTTAAATAGTCTCCATAGTAAAAAAGTGCCAGCCAAGACCATCATAAAAATCATGAGAGCATAGACGTACCTTTTCACCGGATTTTCGTGCGTAACTAACTCACTCGATCCTGATAAAATGGCAGCGCTCCAGTCTTCACTACGCGATACCATCTGTTCTTTTTTATTACGACTAAACTTAATCGGTTTTATATAAAACTCACCAAACAAACTCATGCAATCACCTCGCTACCCTTGGTAGCTTCTTAGTTAATTCTTTGGCTTGCGACAAAATCAAATACCACATAACCCCGCTTATGACACTAAATATAACGAAGTATGCCAAGTTCTGTGCCAAGTTCCAGCCTAAATTCAGGGCAATTAATGGCAAACTTACCAATACCGCCTGGATTGTGGCAGCAATAGCAATTAGTATTATGGGTCGCCACCAGGAAGTTTCGGTTTCTCCAAATTTAAGAAGATACTTAGCCACGATTGCTAGTAATAAGTAAAAACCCAGGTAAAAGCCAAAATCCAAACTCGAATATAAATCACTCGCCAAACCCGCAAATAATGCCATCCACAACATTTGCTCTTTGGTGGTAAACAAGCTAGCTACAACCAGGAATGCCATCAGAATATTTCCGATTACCATCCCGGTCTGCCAGCTTTGAAAAAAGAATAGTTGAACAATAATACTCAGTAGTAGACCAGCTATCAACAACCAAAGCTTCACTGCTTTAAGCCCGTTACGATAAATACAATCTCAAGATTATTAATATTCACAAGAGGCTTGAGTTGAGCCGATTGAAATACTGCGTTATCACTTTTTTGTATCGACTCAACTTGACCGATTAGTATACCCTTAGGTACCAACCCAGATCCTGCCGTAATAACTAGTTCTCCGGTTGAGATTGATTCAGCTTGAGTTACCTTATCAAATATATAACCTTGTCCGAGCTGACCACGCACAATACCTTGAGCCCTCCCATCTTGCCCAATGCCGCGCAATCTAAATTCTGGATCAGTTGCCAAAAATACAACCGAACTAAAGTCTTCAACTTTATCCACAACTCCAACCAGCACACCCGAGCTAACTACTGCCATACCCGGCTTCACACCGCTATTACTACCCCTATCAATAGTGATGTATTTACGCAAACTAGTGCCCTCACTTGAGACGACTCGAGCTGCCGTAAGGTCAAAACCCAATTTTTCATTAAACTTTAGCTGATTGCGCAACTCCTCATTCTCATTGGCCAATTCTTTCATACTAGAAAGCTGGTTAGCTAAGCGTGTTATTTCAGCTTGCTGGGCCTTATTTTCCTTAGCAAGTGTGTTGGCACGAATAAACACATCAATGTTCTCATGAACACTTCTGCCTAGTTGACTAATACTCGAACCAATAGGGTTAATTATGCTATCGGTTACAATGCGAAATGGCCAAAGTCCGCCAAGAGAACGTAAAGCGATAGCCAAAAGAGCGATTGAGCAAATTATTACGATGGTAATTGAATATTGTCGCTTCAAATTATCCCCCTTTTAATACGGAGCTTTTTGGTATTGAGTAGAAACCAAAACGTCTTTTAAGCTATCAAGATCCTCCAATACCATACCCGTTCCGCGAGCTACTGCAGTAAGGGGATCGTCGGCAATATGAACAGGCATCTTGGTTTGTTGCTCCAATAATACATCCAAACCTCTAAGCAGAGCACCTCCACCAGCCAAATAAATACCCTTATCCATGATGTCAGCCAAGAGTTCCGGTGGTGTTTCTTCGATAGTGAACTTCACGGCATCAACTATCGCGCGAACACTCTTTGCTAATGCTGCTCTAACCTGATTTGAATTTATAATCATCTCCTTCGGCAATCCACTTACCATATCTCTACCTCTTACTGGAGCCTCTAGGGTTTTATTTAACTTTGCAGCCGAACCAATATTCACTTTGATATTCTCGGCTGTTCTCTCGCCAATATGCAAATTAAACTCTTCCTTGCAAAAATTTATAATATCTTCTGTCAGCTCATCGCCAGCCACACGCACCGAACGGCTAGCCACAATACCACCCAAACTAATCACAGCCACTTCGCTGGTACCACCACCAATGTCTACTATCATGCTACCGGCAGCATCATGCACCGAAAGACCGCTCCCTACCGCAGCAGCCATTGGCTCTTCAATTAAAAAAGCCTGGCGAGCGCCAGCGTTAGTAGCAGCATCCTCAACTGCGCGTTTTTCAACTTCTGTCACGCCAGAAGGAATACCAATCACCACACGAGGGCGCGGAAAAAGTACAAAACTCTCCTTATGAACCTTCTCTATAAAGTACCGAAGCATTTGCTCAGTAATCTCAAAGTCACTCACAACGCCATCGACCAAAGGTCGTGTTGCAACTATATTGGCAGGAGTTTT
>CAYSEY010000078.1:0-3903 GCA_964430405.1 uncultured Candidatus Saccharibacteria bacterium | reverse complement strand
GACAAGCCGCCGAGGAGAGTGAAGAGGCTATTTTTAATGCGCTTAAGCATTCAGAGATGGTTTTTATTACCGCTGGATACGGCGGTGGCACTGGTTCGGGAGCAGCCCCTGTAGTTGCCCGTATCGCCAAGGAGATTGGTGCCCTTACTGTAGCGATTGTTACCAAGCCATTTACGTTTGAAGGCGATCGCCGCCGTAAGATAGCTGAAGCTGGTATCGAAGAATTAAAAGACAAGGTAGATACAATGATCATCATCCCGAATGATCGTATTTTGCAGTTAGTAGACCGAAAAACCACGTTACTAGATGCTTTTGGTACGGTAGACGACGTACTTAAGCAGGGTGTACAGGGAATATCAGATCTAATTACTGTTAATGGTTTGGTCAATCTAGATTTCGCTGACATAAAGTCAATTATGAGCAATGCTGGCTCTGCGTTAATGGGAATCGGTCAAGGATCTGGCGAAAGTCGTGCTATTGACGCTGTTAAATACGCTATGGACTCACCTTTATTGGAAGTTTCTATACAGGGGGCCAAGGGTGTTCTGATAAACTTTACTGGTGGTCGAGATATGGGAATGCATGAAATCGAAGAGGCTTCAAAACTTGTTCTAGACTCGGTGGATCCAGAAGCAAACATTATTTGGGGTACAGTTCTGGACGAAAATATGACAGGTGAAATACGAGTAACTTTGGTTGCTACAGGATTTGATGCTGATCGGAATACCCACCCTAGTTTTATCGGTACGACGGTCGATAGTTTTAGCGATCGACAAGCTGAAGATGTGCCAACCGCCGATGCCCAATCTGAAGAAATGCCCTTTTTAAAATCATATGATTCACGTCCTGTCTTTGATGATGAGCCAGAGCCAATGGTTAAGGCAAATCCGGACACGCGATCAGAGGAAATACCTTCTGATACTAAGGAAGTCGATGAGGATATTGTCGGCTTTGAGCTAGACGACGATACTTTCGAGCAAGAATCGGCCAGAAAAGAGCTTCCCGAAGAACCAATTGTTGAAACTGTCTCCTCGAGTTTTGAGGATGATAACGATGATTACGACAAACCTGCTTTTTTGCGAGATGGTCTAAAGATCGGTAAAACCAAGAATCCAGACGATGACGATATTCCTAGCTTCGTAAAGAAGAAGTTGTAGGGAAGGCCTATGAGATGCCCCGTCTGCAGTCATCAAACCAGTCGGGTCTTGGAATCGCGAGAGGCAGAAGATGCCAGCACGATTCGTCGAAGACGAGAATGTAGTAGTTGTCAGCACCGCTTCACAACTTACGAACGTCTAGAGGTACCGAATTTGATGGTCATAAAAAAGAATGGTGAACGAGAGATGTTTGATCGACAAAAACTCTCCAAAGGTATATATAAAGCTTTTGAAAAACGACCAGTTCCAGCTGAAAAAGTTGAAGAAGTGATATCGGAGATTGAACGTCAGGCTAGGGGTTTGGATCAAAGTGAACTAACATCTCAAAAACTGGGCGAGATAGTTATGTCTGAGCTACTTAAAACCGACGATGTTGCTTATGTGCGATTTGCTAGCGTGTATAGGAGTTTTACCAGCTTAGATAGCTTTGAAAAAGAATTGAATAAGATTAAAAAACTTCATAGTTAATTTAGATTCTATGACATTGTCCTTACAGATTGTTATAATAGTTATATGAAAGCACTTTTGTTTACACATCCAAGCGAACATGGCATTAATGAGATCGAACTTGGTCAACTAGAAGAAAAGCTAGCCATTAGCCATACGCCCGTTGAGCAGATAGATATTGATACTCGTAATGGTAGCGAAATTGCTCAAAGTTATGATGTGCTCGATGCACCGGCTCTAGTGTTACTTCGTGAAGACGGTGTTGCGCAGGGATTTTGGCAAACCGACCTGCCGACCGATAGTCAGCTACATTCCGCACTGGGTTATATCTAGAATAATTGCTTACTTTGGCTTATAATAGCCTTATTAAAAGCGCCAATAGTGGCAATCAACCACAATCTGCTAGTTGCAGAGCGCTGCCGGAAGAAATCCTTACGAATTAGGAAATTAGAACTGGCCGCTGATTACGTAACGATCTTGAATCAAGAGTCCATTTTATGGAAAGTCAGATGGTACCATCCTGGTTACACCGGGATTCTGACACCGCCCCACTAAAGAAAGTGGATCAGAGCGGTGTTTTTATTTATTAGGAGTAAAACTATGAAAAAAATCCCACAGTATAAGGCAAGAGAAGTTGAAGAAGAGATGCTTAAGGTCTGGAGTGAAGAAGGTACTTTCAAGGCTACTCTAGAAAAGACAAAAGACGGTGATCCATATAGTTTTTATGACGGTCCGCCTTTTGCAAATGGCTTGCCTCACTTTGGGCATAGTTTAGTGCAAAGTATTAAAGATTCTATTGGTCGCTACCAGACTATGCAAGGCCGTTATGTCGAGAGGCGGAATGGTTGGGATTGCCATGGATTACCAGTGGAGTTTGCTATCGAGAAAGAATTTAATGTATCTGGCAAAAAACAAATTATGGAGCTTGGCCTAGAAAAGTTCAATCAAGCTTGCCGGGACTCGGTTTTTTCATATAAGTCTGATTGGGAGCAGTACTTCGAGCGCATTGGGCGATGGACAGACGTAGAGAATGCTTATGCCACAATAGATACAAGCTATACCGAATCGGTGTGGTGGACCTTCAAGCAAATTTACGATAAGGGTTTGATATATAAAGGCTTCAAGTGTATGCCTTACTGTCCGCGTTGTGCTACACCTTTAAGTAATTTCGAAGTGAACGAAGGCTATAAAGATGACGTTTCAGATCCGAGTGTCTTTGTTAAGTTTAAATTAGTAGAAGGTGATGCAAGTATGTTGGCATGGACTACTACGCCATGGAGCTTGCCAGGAAATGCTGCGCTGGCCGTAAAGCCCGATGCACAGTATGTTCGAATTAGTCTTACAAATGACGACGGTATGACGGAAGAACTTATATTGGCCGAAAAGCGATTAGAAGCCATTAAGAGCGATAATTATGAGGTTTTAGAACGAATAGTTGGTAAAGACTTGGTTGGTAGAAGGTATCAGCCTGTGTTTGAAGTCGGAAAACTTCCTAAGTCGGATAATCTTTATCAAATCTGGCCCGCTGATTTTGTTAGTATTGATGATGGTTCTGGAGTATTGCATGTTGCACCTGCTTTCGGTGAAGATGATTTGAACTTGGGTCAGACTAATGACATTCCGGTACTCAACACAGTTGAAAGTGACGGCAAGATAAAAGAAGGCATTGGTCTAATTGGGTTTGAGGGTAAATTTTTCAAATCTGCCGACAAACTAATTATCGAGCAACTTACTGAAGAAGGTAAGATATTTGCGGCCGAGACTTTCCAGCATACCTATCCATTCTGCTATAGGTGTGATGCTCCATTATTGTATTATTCAATCGACACTTGGTTTGTAGCGGTCTCCAAAATAAAAGATCAACTACAAGCTAGCGCACAAGACATTAATTGGTCGCCAGGCCATATTAAAGCTGGTCGATTCGGTAAGTGGTTGGAGGGTGCTAGGGACTGGGCAATATCTCGCAACCGTTATTGGGGTGCACCAATACCTATTTGGGTTAACGAGGATGACGATTCTGATTACATCGTAATTGAAAGTATCGAGGAACTAAAGAAGCTTAGTCCCGATACTAAAGACCTCTTGGATCTACACCGACCGTATATTGATGATGTCGTTATCCAGAAAGATAAAAAGACGTATCGTCGAGTTGAGGAGGTGATAGATTGTTGGTTTGAATCTGGTTCGATGCCTATCGCTCAACAGCACTATCCATTTGAAAACGAAGATAAATTTAAGGCTAGCTTTCCTGCAGATTATATTGGCGAGGGGTTAGACCAGACGCGATTGTGGTTCTATG
>CAYSEY010000077.1:0-3905 GCA_964430405.1 uncultured Candidatus Saccharibacteria bacterium | reverse complement strand
ACCGATACTGTATTTCGGCAAATCATTGCTAAATATGCTCCGGCCGATTTAATGATGACTGAATTCGCAAACGCTGATGGGTATTGCAGTCCTGGTCGGCACGCCATAATGAATAGGCTAAAATTTGTGCCCGCAGAAAAGCCACTAATCGCTCAGATATGGGGTATAACTCCACAGAATTACCACGATATGGCCAAAGACCTGGTCAAGATGGGTTTTGCCGGGGTTGATATAAATATGGGGTGCCCCGTTAAGGATATGATTAAGAAAGGCGCATGTAGTGCCATGATTCAAAATCACTACTTAGCAGCTGAGGTTATCGCGGCAACTAAAGAAGGGGTAGAGGGAAAGATACCTGTGAGTGTAAAAACCAGAATTGGCTTTGATAGGGTCGAGACAGAAGATTGGATTGGCTTTTTACTTAACCAGAAACTAGACGCAATTACTGTCCACGGTAGAACCAAGAAAGAAATGAGCAAAGTTCCTGCTGATTGGGGAGAGATTGCTAAGGTTGTTGCGCTCCGAGATGAAGTTTCGCCACAGACTGTTATAGTGGGCAATGGAGATGTAATGTCCCGCGATGAAGGATTGGAGCGAATTGCTAAGTCGGGAGTAGATGGAATTATGATAGGAAGAGGCGTATTTCATAATCTATTTGTTTTTAATGAGATACAGAAGCAATGTGAATTGCCACAAATGCTAGCTATTTTGCAAGAGCATATTGAGCTATATCGCGACACGTGGGGTGAAAATAAGTCTTACGAACCACTTAAGAAGTTTTATAAGCTGTATGTTAACGGATTTAGTGGTGCCGCTACAGTTAGGGCTGAACTAATGCAAACAAAAAACTATGATGAGGCTTTAGGATATATCGACACTATCTTGTGATGATCGAGTCGAGGTCCAAACCATCTGACTTTTGAAGTATCGGATGCTTACGGATTAGATAGTTGATATTTGTAAAACTAACTTTACTCCGCATTGCTTATTACTTATACTAAATACATGGGTATATTTAGCCTTAAAAACACAGCAACGGTTTATAACACGGTGGTGAACTGGCGTAAAACAGCCGGTATTACTCAAGCTGAATTAGCCGAGAACCTCGGTGTTACACGCCAGACTATTATCGCTATCGAAAAAGGCAACTACGTTCCATCGGTGCTACTAGCCTTAAAGATAGCCAGTTTTTTTGAAACTAATGTGGAGGATATTTTTAGTTATGAGTAAGAACAGTCATGCAAAGCACGAGCATAAGGAGCACCATAGAAAGGGTACTACCGGCTACCAAAAACCACACGAAGACTACGAGGCTGGCATATTCGGTGATTTGATTATTATATTTTTGATTATTGGTCTCGGCTTATTTTTTGTGTTGCCGTTCTATTCCTATATACCAGATATGGGGCAGATGTTAATAATGGTCGCGTTCTTACTTATTGTTACTATTTTTGCAGGCTTGGTATGGCGTCGTAAGCCTCGAGATGAAAGAGAGGCCCACCACCACGCCAGTGTTGGTAATGTTGTTTTTTCATTAGCCATTATACTAATCGGCTCACTCTTACTTTATCAAGCATTCTTACATAAACTTGACCCTTTGCTTGTTGTTATTTTACTGGTACTTGTTGGTGTTAGGGTTGGGTATGCAGCATACTTGAAAAGTAAAGTTTAATTGACATATAATAATGGTGAGTAAAGTTAACTATACAAGTAAGGAGAATAAATAATTGGCAAAATCTAAGAGTAATAACAAAACAATACTTATTGTGGCAGTAATTGTTATATTGGTCGCTGTACTATCTGCAGGTGCATACTTTACATTTGCTCAACCTAAAGCCGATGATTGGCAACCTCAAAGTAGTGAGTCCGATACTACTAGCCAGAGTAGTGAGACAACCTCATCGGCTCAGAGCGATGAAGCTACGCAAGCTGTTAAAGGTAGCTATCAAGTATATGAACCAAGCAAGTTAGCTTTAGCTAACGAGGGGCAGGTAGTGCTGTTTTTCAATGCTAAGTGGTGTCCTGACTGCCAGAGAGCCAATACAAACTTTCAAAAGGAAGTAATTCCGGATGGCTTAACTATTCTGAGCGTTGATTACGATAAATATACCGAACTTAAAAAGAAGTATGGAGTTACTTATCAACATACTTTCGTTCAGGTGGATGCTAGTGGAAACCAAATAAAGAAGTGGTCGGGTAGCTATACAGTTGCTGATGTAGAAAAGAATGTCCAAAAATAATGGCTGAAGTAGTCGGGTTCTTCTTTATAGCTTTCTTGGCCGGAATATTAACCGCCGCTGCACCCTGTGTATTACCCATTGTGCCGGTTATATTGGGTGGTTCGGTTGCAGAAAAGGATAAAGCCCGTCCATACATAGTAGTTGGGGCATTATTTGTATCGATCATACTATTTACGTTGATACTTAAGGCTAGCACTGCCTTAATAGGTATTCCTCCTTGGATATGGAACTACCTATCTGGAGGCATAGTGATATTCTTTGGTCTGACACTGTTCCTGCCGAATATCTGGGAGAAGATTCAGTCTAAGCTAAGGCTTTACGATAAATCTAATCGCTTCTTAGGCAAAGGCTATACCAAGGGTGGTTTTTGGGGTGCAATAATGATTGGCGCAGCGCTAGGGCCCGTATTTAGCAGTTGTAGTCCAGTCTATTTAGTTATATTGTCAGTTACCTTACCAACTAATTTTGGTAAAGGCCTATTTTATATTGCCGGGTATGCACTGGGGCTATGTTTGGTTCTGCTACTGGTGGCTAAATTTGGCCAAGTTCTAATTAATAAGTTCAAATGGCTAGAGGATCCTAATGGTTGGTTTAAGCGGGGTCTTGGCTTGTTCTTAATCCTGGTCGGTATTGCAGTTATTACTGGTTTTGATAGGGGAATTCAGACCTGGCTAATAGAGCGTGGTATTTATAGTCCGACCGAACTAGAACAAAAACTTGTTAAATAAGGAGGGGAGTAATGAAGAACATAGAGCAAATAGTAACAATCAACGCTCCTGCTAAGGATGTCTACGATGTCTTGATGGACAGTAGTCAGCATAGCGAATTCACTGGCGCTAAAGCCACAATAGATAATAAAGTTGGTGGCAAATTTAGCGTCTGGGATGGTTACGCTAGTGGGGTGAATTTAGAATTAATACCAGGTAAAAAGATTACTCAAACTTGGCGTGCCAGTGATTGGCCGGCGGGAGTGGAATCTAAAATAACAATCAATCTGTTTCAAAAAGGTGAAGATACTGAGCTAGAATTTACCCAAACCGGTGTCCCTGACGAATTTTATCAAGATATTAAAGATGGCTGGCAAGATTACTACTGGAAGCCGCTAAAAGATTTCTTTTAAAAGCGAACCGCCCACGAAATTTTCCGTGGGCGGTAGGTTCGCCTCTCAGGCGGCTCGCATGATGGAGCCGACCGTTGGGTCACGCTGGACGACCTTGCGAATGTTGCCGGGGGGCAGAGGGTCGAACACGACCGTATCGATGGGGTGCTCCATGGCCAGCGCCAGCGCTGGATTGTCCATGAAGTTCATCTCTGGGTTTGTAAGCGCAGTGAGGTAGTCAACCTCGTCGTGCTTGCTCGCGCCAGGGTTGGTGGCGGGGTCGGAATCGTAGATCCCATCCACCTTGGTGGCTTTGAGCACGGCTCCGCACTCGGTCTCGGCTGCCAGCTGGATTGCCGCCTTGTCGGTGGTTGCCATCGGCAGCCCGGTACCTCCGCAGAGGATCACGATCTGGCCACGATTGAGGCGAGCCAGGCAGCTCTCGAGGTGGTAGGTCTCGATATCACTCTGGATCCGCGACTGTAGTACCACCTTGCCTTCTGGCCAGCCACTCTCGATGAAGGCGTCTCGCAAAAAGATGCCGTTCATCTCGGTGGCGCGCATAC
>CAYSEY010000076.1:0-3931 GCA_964430405.1 uncultured Candidatus Saccharibacteria bacterium | reverse complement strand
GTGCGTATTGGCATAAATGTCCCCAGCCCCACGTGGAGCGTTAGGTAGCAAACATTAACGCCCTTGGCCTTAATTGCTTCAAGCAATTCTTTGGTCATATTTAAACTCGCCGTGGGAGCAGCCACAGACCCCTCGGAATTAGCAAATTCAGTCTGATATCTAATCTCGTCCTCATGTGTGTCTTCGCGCTTCATATATGGAGGCAAAGGTACGTGACCGTATTCGTTGGCTAACACCATAAAGTCTATTGGTGACTCTAGCAACGCTGTACCGTCATCATAAACACCAACAACTTTAATCGTTGCAACTCCTACTACTAGCTCCATTCCCACCACGAGTTTACCTCGATACATTGCCTTATGATGGAAGGTTTCATTTTCGTGACCATGTTTTTCTGTTAATAAAATTTCATGTTGTTTTCCGTCGCTCCCAAGTCCAATGAGCCTAGCTTTAACAACCTTAGTGTTATTTAATACCAATACATCGCCCGGATTGAGATAATCAATTATATCTTTATACTGCTTGTCTTGAATCTCTCCAGTTTTTTTATTCAAAACTAAAAGTTTAGCAACGCCACGAGTTTTGGGTGGATGTTGAGCGATACGATCTTTTGGCAGTTCGTATGTAAGTTCTGAAATTTTCACAAGCTGGCTTCGCTTAATTCTATTTTTTCGCCCATTAGCTCGGATGCTAAAGCTTCGGCTGCAGCAGACTCTTTGGTAACAATAAACTTGCGTGTACTGTTTTTACTTAGTCTAGATTCTATTTCGGGATGCCTGTCCAGATAATTTTTGAGCTTCGGCGGAACCACAGAATCCTGACTAATAATATCAATTTCTTTCCCGACAATATCCCTGGCTTCTTTTTTGAGTCTGGCATAATGCGTACTACCAAGTACCAAAGTATCAATTTCGCCCTTTATGTCATGCAGGTATTCTTCCAACACATCCCTGGCTTTATCAATATCCCCAGCTTCGATTATTGGCACTAAAAGAGGTGTGGCGATTTTGATAATTTCAATTTCATTATTAATCTTAGTTATCTCTCTATCAAAAGCGCATGAATCAATTGTAGCCTGTGTCGCTATGAGCCCTATTTTATTGCCATTTTTTGTGGCTTCTTCGGCCGAAGGTATCAACACGCCAAGTACTTTGCGATCAGGCCATTTCTTTGGCAAAAACTGTTGTTGAATTTTTCTCAGAGCCTCAGCCGATGCCGTATTGCAGGCTACTATAACTAACTGACATTCATTCCGAAACAAAAACTCAACCGCTTCCTCGGTAAATTTATATATCTCAGCCTGTGTTCGGTCGCCATAAGGCACGCGCGCCGTATCGCCTAAGTAAACGTAGTCATACTCGGGCAGATGTTCTGTTAGGGCGTGAGTTATTATCAGCCCACCAAGTCCTGAATCAAAAATTCCAATTTTCATCCCGTTATTATACCAACTAATAGTTTTATAATGTAAAACCCCCAGGAATTTCCTGGGGGTTGTTGGCGATATTAGTCGAAATCGCCTTTTCGGCGCAACTCCCTAAAGAGCTCGCACCGATCTTCGAGTTCAGCAATGGTGCCGAAATCGACTACCCTACCTCTTTCGAGCACAACAATCATATCGGCATGCTCAATAGTGGTAAAGCGATGTGCGATCATCACGATCGTACTCTTGCGAGCTTCGGAAAGCTTGGCAATTGCCTGCTTTACCTGGAATTGGCTGGGCTCATCGAGCGAGCTGGTTGCCTCATCCAAGATCAGCACCAGGGGTTGCTTAATCAGCGCCCTGGCAATCGCAATCCGTTGCTTCTGTCCGCCACTAAGACGGACTCCGTCCTCGCCAACCATAGTTTGGTAACCATCCCGAAACTCCAAAATGAAGTCATGGGCATAGGCTAGCTCGGCAGCTTCGACAACTTCAGCATGACTCACCTCACGGGTACAGCCAAACCTAATGTTGTCTTCGATCGTTCCATCAAACAGTGTGATGTCCTGCTCGACCGGTGTAGCTATCTGTTGCAGATACCACGCTCGGTTGATGTCGCGCAGGTCGACTCCGTCGACACTGATCGAACCCTTGGTGGGGTCAAAGCAGCGAGTCAACAGACCAATAAAGGTCGATTTACCGCTACCTGATGGACCAACTACCCCTATGGTGTCGCCCGCCCGAAACTTCAGGCAGATGTCGCGCAAGGCAAAGTCGTCGTCAATTCCGTAGTCGAAACTAACATTATCGAACACCACTTCCCCGCTCATAGTGACAGGGTCCGGGCTGTGGGTCCCAAGCTCAACACCAACGCAAGGCTGGGTGTTAAGGAGTGTGACCATCTCGGCCAATGCCTCGACACCTTCTTGTGCTTCGCGCTGGAAGTTGGCGTAGCGGTACATGTGTGCGTACAGCTTGGCCATCCAGGCGTTCACTAGCACGATAGTGCCGAGCGTGATTGAGCCAGTGGAATACTGGCTAAGTGTATAGAGCCACATGATCAAAACCGACACATTAAGCACGGAGTTTTGAACCACCCAGTGCTTGATGCGGACAAAGCGCCGGTGGCGCTCGTCGTCTGTGAAGCTATCGATCTTAGCTTGGTAACGCAAAGATTCGCGTTGTTCCAAGCCTTGGTTCTTGATAGTTCGCCAAGCCTTGATCTGCTCGGTCCCGGTTCGCTCAATCGCCTTCCACTGCTCGTGGGCAGCTTTGCGTTCCGGCGTAAATGCCAGCTCATAACGCCATGTCACCACACAATAAATTGCAATGGTGACAGCCGCCAGGGCTGTGTAGTGCCAGTCGATCAGCATTAGGCCAATCATGATGCAGGCAATCATGAAGATCATTGGAATGACCTCGTAGATCACCACATCGATCAGCCTATCGACTTTCCATATATTCTTGGAAAGCACCGATTCCTTTTCACCGGTCGAATGGCTGGTGTGCCAGTTGTGGTCGAGCCCCAACTGGTGTTCGTGGCCGTGGCCAAGAACGTAGCCGAGGTTCTTCCAGGCTGAGTGGATACGGTAGTAGTCCATCGCCTGGTGCAGAACAGTGTGAACACTGTGGATAGCAAACATCGCCACCACCAACGGGATCAAAGCCGAAGCCTCGATACCGTTCTGCATACCATCGAGTATGTAACGCAGTGGATACACCTCGGCGACCGAAAACATCTCGGCCAGGAGCAAAAGCCCCATAGCCAAAATAATAGGCCTACGGACTTGCCGGTACTTACTCGCTACTTCTGGACGTTCCAGAAGCAAGCGGTACATCTGAATCATGGATTTGATACCCATGTCTCTCCTTTGCTTGTTGAGTTGTGAAAGATCGAAGTGGTTTGGTTTGCTTTTGTTCGCGTTTAAGCGCAATGCAAAAGCCCGAGAGGCTTGCTCTCGGGCTTTTTTATGGAATTATCGTAATTTTATATCTTAATAAATCCTAGTCCAAGAACAAACGTTGCACGAAGTGCACCTGCAACATCTGCGGGTGTTTTGCGGGGTATTAATTTGGTTACTACGTTTGTCATAGTGAAAACATATTAACACAAGTAGGATGAATGTCAACCACTTGTGCTTACTTTTTTATCAACACGTCCGCATACTCAGTTGATTTCTTGTTTAAGAATCCAATTGACTGTGCAATGTACCTCCAGGCAGAAAGGTCCGATTTGTTTGTATGCGATAACTTCGCTGAGTTTAGGTAGCAAGCTCTTACGTCTTACTCGCCATTTGTTTTAAATTCGGACCCTCATGCTTGAAGGCTATTTTGATACATATTCGGCTGGCTTTTGAGCAGTTAGTGAGTTCACTCAAAAATACGATACTTAGAAGTGTAGCACAGTTTTTACGATTTGTCAATAGTTAAATTGAATTTAACCTGTAAATCGGGTAAAATGTGGTCTGATTATGGGGCGTGGCCAAGTGGTAAGGCGCTTGATTCTGGCTC
>CAYSEY010000075.1:0-4144 GCA_964430405.1 uncultured Candidatus Saccharibacteria bacterium | reverse complement strand
TTCAACTTCGTCGTCTTTAACCCCAACACTCACCGTATCACCAGGTTTAATCATTTCATTAACCATTTCGGTAGCTAGCTTATCTTCAATTAGTCTCTGTACTGCGCGTTTCATTGGCCGGGCACCGTTTTCTATATCGTAACCCTTCTCTACTAACAACTTTTTAACACCCGGGGCAAACTTAAGCCCAACTTCTTTTGCCTCTAGACGCACGGCTAAATCTTTGAGCTGTAATTCTGCAATCTTCTCGATATTTAGTCTTGATAATGCCTTGAATACCACTACATGGTCTACGCGGTTTAAAAACTCTGGTCGGAACTGCTTTTTAAGCTCTGTCATTACCTTTTCGGTCATTTGCTCGTGAACATGTTTAAGTTCTTTTTCTTCTTTCGGCGTGTCTGTAGCAAAACCAATCTCTGCCTCCTTTTGCAGTACACGTGCACCCACGTTGCTGGTCATAATAATTATAGTATTGCTAAAATCCACCTTCTTACCTTTGGCATCAGTCAACGTACCATCTTCTAGGATCTGCAATAACAAGTTGAATATATCTGGGTGAGCCTTCTCTACTTCGTCGAAGAGAATCAAGCTATATGGTTTGCGACGAACTTTTTCAGTAAGCTGGCCGGCATCTTCATAGCCAACATATCCTGCCGGGGCACCAATTAGTCTCGCAACGTTGTGCTTTTCCATGAATTCACTCATATCAACCTTAATCATGGCGTCTTTATCGTGGAATAGTTCTTCGGCAAGCACTCTTGCCAACTCAGTTTTGCCAACTCCGGTAGGACCAAGGAACATAAATGATCCAATAGGTCTTGAAGCATCAGAGATACCCGTACGGCTGCGTCGAATCGCTTTGGCGATAACTTCAACTGCTTCGTCCTGGCCAATAACCCTGCTCTTCAAGGTAGTGTCTAGTTTTTTAAGACTCTCAGTCTCAAATTTCACCAATTTGGTCATTGGTATACCTGTCGATTGAGCCACAACCTTAGCAATATCATCAACCGTAACTTGGGTTTTAGAACTATCCTTGTTCTTGGCCTCAATATCATTGATCTTTTTCTCTATTACACTAGCTTCCGACTTAAGCCGAGCTGCCATCTCAAAATCTTGGTTGTATACAGCGTCATCGATTTGCGCCATTTTTTCTTCCAATTGAATGGATAGTCTTTTGCTCCGAGTGTCAGTTCCACCTCGAGTAATTCTGGCCTGTGAGGACGCCTCATCAATTAGATCGATTGCCTTGTCTGGTAAGAACCGATCAGCTATATATCTCTTAGCCAACTTCGCAGCTTCTTCGATTGCTTCATCACTAATTTTTACACTATGGAACTTTTCATACCTTGGTCGCAAGCCCTTTATAACCTCTATAGTCTCCTCTACTGTTGCCTCTGGCACGATAACCGGCTGGAAACGCCGCTCTAAAGCAGCGTCCTTCTCGATATGCTTTCGATACTCATCTAGCGTAGTTGCGCCAATTGTTTGTAATTCACCGCGACTTAAGGCTGGTTTTAAGATATTTGCAGCGTCTATCGCTCCTTCTGCTGAGCCAGCACCCACTACATTATGCAGCTCATCTATAAACAAAATCACATCAGGGCTAGCTATTACCTCATCAATTATTTTTTTAAGCCTCTCTTCAAATTCACCCCGGAATTTTGTGCCAGCTATTACAGATGGCATGTCGAGCATCATAATACGTTTACCAATTAGCATTTCCGGAACTTTTTCTTCAATGATACGCTTGGCCAAACCTTCTACTATAGCTGTTTTACCAACTCCTGGCTCACCGATCAGTACTGGGTTATTTTTACTGCGGCGATTAAGTATTTGGACCATACGATCTATCTGAACTTCTCGACCAATCACGGGGTCGAGTTCGTCTTTGGATGCTTTGGCTGTCAAGTCTACCCCAAAACTGTCAAGAGCAGGTGTTTTACTTTGCTTAGAGTTTTTACGCCCATTAGAAGCCTGTGGAATCTCAACCTGAGAGGGTTGAGAGTTCATGTATTGCTCTAGCTCGTTTTTGACCTCATCAGGCTTAACATCCATGTCCTTGAGTATTGAAATCGCTCGAGAGTTTTTCTGTTGCAAAATTGCCATTAGTAAGTGTTCCGTACCGGCATATGGCTGACCATACTGTTGGGCTATTCTTAATGCAGATGTTATGGTCTGCTTGGCTGTTTCGGATAATTCAATCACCCCCGAAGGAGTAGAAGTTTGTATTGGGTGATTAGTAAAGACTGGTACGTTATCGATTCGAACACCAAGCTCAGATAACAATCTTGCCCCAATAGACCCTTGCGCCTTCAACATCCCCATTAACAGGTGTTCTGTGCCAATATAATTTGACCCCATATTAATGGCCAGCAACCCAGCATTCTCTAGGCTTTTCTTAGCGTTCTGTGTAAATCTGTCGAAATGGTTTAAAAAATCTTCTTGCATTACTCTTAATCCTCACTTACATCTTAGCAGTTTTTACAATACTTATGTCTATTTGGAATCTTCTTTTGTATCTCTATTCTCTTCTTCAGGAGTTTCTTTTACTACCTTTGAATCATCCGTTGGTTCGTCTATTTCTGCTGTTTCAGTATCCCCAGAGGCAGTAATTAAAGCATCTTCCAAATCACTTGTTCTTTTAGGTTTTGGCTTGTCTTCAACTTCTTTAGCAGTTTCTTCTACGCCTGCATCGTCGGCGCCATCAATATCGACATTCCAGCCTGTTAGCTTGGCTGCTAAACGAACATTTTGACCTGCCTTGCCAATAGCCAAACTGAGTTGGTCTTCAGGGACTTTCACGATTGCCTTTTTATTTTCTTCATCAGTTTTAACGCTAATTACTTTCGTAGGTGACAAAGCGTTGGTTATATATTCGGCAGGGTTTTCACTATAGGCAATAATATCGATCTTTTCTTCTCCGAGTTCCCCCATTACAGCTTGAACACGTGTGCCGCGACCACCAACAAAAGTTCCTACCGGATCAACACCTTCGGCATTACTCTTCACGGATATTTTGGTGCGAGCTCCTGCCTCTCTAGCAATACCGGCAATCTCAACTGTGCCATTAGCAATTTCCGGTACTTCCATCTCGAATAGTCGGCGAACCATCTCAGGGTGGGTACGGCTCACAACGATCTGTGGACCCCGGGTAGTTTGCTCAACCCTAACAACATAAACTTTAATTCTTTGACCAGGATAATACTTTTCGTTAGGAATCTGATCATTTGGGAACATTACTCCTGTTGCTTTACCTAAGTCGATATAGGTGTTTCCATTCTCGAAGCGCTGAACGGTAGCATTAATTATTAATCCCTCTTTGTCACTAAACTCTGAAAAAACTACATCGCGCTCAGCTTCACGTATGCGTTGTACGATTACCTGTTTTGCAGTTTGGGCAGCAACCCTTCCGAATTCCTTATTATCCTCTTTTACTTCGATCATATCACCTAAGATTGCATCTTTTTGAAGCTTTTTTGCTTCAGACACAGATAATTGGATCATCGGATCCTCGACGCTCTCCACTACTTCCTTTGTAACAAAAATCGTAGCTTCACCAGTATCGTGGTTTAGCTCTGCGCGAACTTCTTGCTCTTTATCGCCAAAGTCCTTTTTGTAAGCTGCCACTATGGCAGCTTCAATAGCCTCTAGCACCATCTCTTTTGAGATACCTTTTTCTTCACATATTTGTTCGATTGCTGAAATAAATTGATTTTGCATAATTTCTCCTATTAAACTGTTGTTTATTAAATTGTATGAGCCGTTTGAACAAAAAAGCCGGCACTTAGTTTAAGCATACCGACTAATCATTCATAACAGACTATGAATTAATTCTATAAAATTAGCACTCAACTGTCAAGAGTGCTAATTAAGTTTTTTCTAGAAAACAGCGTTTTCAACCATATCAATGTTTTCTTCAGCATCAACTGCAATGACATCTATCCTAGGTTGGAGCTTTTCGTAGATTGGATTGTTGGCCAGCCAATACTCCGCCGACCGCTTAAGGCGATTCTGCTTGGTAAGGTTAACTGCTCCAAGCCCACCACCAAAACTTTCGGTATTACGATACTTCACCTCTACAAAACAAACATACTCCTTATTATTTGCGATAATATCGATTTCACAAAATCGATCACGATAATTT
>CAYSEY010000074.1:0-4146 GCA_964430405.1 uncultured Candidatus Saccharibacteria bacterium | reverse complement strand
CTCGATATTAAGAGCGCAGGGGAGCTGCCAGAAGTTACGCAAATTGAACAAATTAAAGAACCTTGGATGAAGGGAGAGATAATAGTTCCGTCGACATATGTCGGCAATGTAATGCAGCTAATTAGCTCTATCCGGGGTTTGCAGACCAACTTAAACTATATCGATGAAGGACTTGCACTAGTAAGCTTTGAGGCGCCTATGGCTAACGTGCTGACTGATTTTTACGACAACCTCAAGAGCACTACCTCTGGTTACGGATCGTTTAGTTATGATCTGGAGGAGTATCGAGCCGAGGACTTAGTAAGGGTGGATATATTAGTGGCTGGCGAACCGGTTGATAGCTTAAGCTTGATTGTTCATAGAACCGAAGCTGAACGGATTGGTAACTTGGTAGTAACTAAGCTCAAGGACGTTATACCTCGCCAGCTTTTTGAGGTGAGTTTGCAAGCGGCAATCGGTGGTAACATTCTTTGTAGGGAGAATATTCGCTCGATGGGTAAAAATGTTACAGCAAAACTATATGGCGGCGACATTAGTCGTAAGAAAAAGCTATGGGCCAAGCAAAAAGCTGGAAAAAAGAAGATGAAAATGATTGGTAAAGTAGAGATACCACCTGAGGCATTTATGGTAATGTTAAAGAAAGACTAGGAGATAAAGATGGCAAAAATAATATCAGAAGAAAGAGCAATTGCAAAAAAACACCCGGTTAGTTTTCCGGTTTTTGTAGTCTTGGGTTTGATGATTATATGTATTTTAGTTCTTGGCTATTTTTTGTATCAAACGGTTGCCGAAAACACGCGCCTCAAACAAAAGTATGAAGAAAATACCAGCAGTACGGATGTCTACGAAGACGGTCAAGAACAGCAACTCGAGAGTAATCTAGAAGAATTATAGTCGATTAGCACTCTTGACATGAGAGTGCTAATTTCTTATTATAGATATTAGTTAGCACTCTACTGTGTTGACTGCTAGAATAGATAAAATTACTATTTAAGGCTATGACTGAAAGACAAAGTAACATATTGGCCGAAATCGTACGGCTTTACGCTGATAGTGCCGAACCAGTAAGTTCACGCGAGCTGGCAAATCACTTTGGTCTAAGTTCGGCGACCATTAGGGCTGACATGTCGGCTCTAGAGGATGCGGGATTTATCTATCAGCCACATGTGTCCGCTGGACGAGTGCCAACAGATGCCGGGTACAGGTACTTTGTAAACGAAATCTCTGAGAAGCCCCTAGTTGCTGGTAGGAGTATACAGACCATATCAAAAAGGGTTGATGGCTTCAAAGATCGTACTGATGGCGCAATTAAAATTGCCGCAGAGACTTTGAGTGACATGACCGGGAATATGGCTTTTGCCACTCTTAGCGATTCAGTATACTTCCATGGTATGAGTCAGCTTTTTAGTCAGCCAGAATTCATGGATATAAGTCAGGTTGGCCAGGCGGCCCGGTTCCTGGACGGTATGCAGGAGTGGCTTTCTGGGGCAAACATAGAAAAGATGCAGGTTTACATCGGCCAGGAGAACCCAATATCTCGCTCGAGTGGACTAACGATGATAGTGAATCGATTCAGCAGCCCATATTCCGACCAAAGCTATATCGGGATAGTTGGACCAACGAGGCAGAGTTATGAAAAAGTTTTGAACCTAGTCGAAGGAACAAGTAAGGCATTAGAAACGGTATTTAGTGAGTAATTTATGAATAAGCAAAATCCTAAAGAAAAAAAGAATAAAGTATCTGCCAATCACCAAGCAACTGCCGATTATGAGCAGCAGGTTGGAGAATTAACCTTGCATCTTCAAAAGCTTCAGGCTGAGTTTGAAAACTACAAGAAACGACAATCTGAAGAACAGGCTAAAACGATGGAAAGAGCAAAAGAGATGGTGCTGAGTGATTTATTGCCAGCACTTGATAACTTTGACTTAGCCTCAGCACATTTGCCACAAGAATTAGAGGGGAACTCTTGGGCTGTAGGTATGCAGTATGTTGGTCAGCAGCTTACTCAGAAACTTGAGGAAATGGATATTATTAAACTCAACCCGGTTGGCGAGGAGTTCGATCATAACCTGCACGAAGCTATTGAGTACGTCCAATCTGATAAACCGGAGGGTATCATTACCGACGTGATCACTCCGGGCTACCAGATTGGAGAAAGGGTGGTTCGCCCAGCCCGAGTAAAAGTAAGTGGCGGAAAAAATATGAAAGAAATTAAAGGTAATAAAGGAGAATAAGATGGGAAAGATAATTGGAATTGATTTAGGTACAACAAACTCAGCTATGGCAGTAATGGAGGGTGGCGAATCTACGATTATTGCCAACTCAGAGGGTGGTCGTACTACTCCAAGCATCGTGGCTGTTAACAAGAATGGTGAGCGTCTAGTTGGCCAAACTGCTAAACGACAGGCTGTGATTAATCCAGACAATACGATTTTTAGTGTTAAGCGTCTGATTGGCAGAACCATTGACGATCCAGAGATTAAGCGCGATATCGACTTGATGCCATACCAAATAGTTAAGGCCGATGGCCATGTAAAAGTTAAGATGAGCGATAAGGACTACACTCCCGAAGAAGTCAGCGCGATGATCCTTGGAAAGCTTAAAGCCGATGCCGAAAAGTTTTTGGGTCAACCGGTAACTGAAGCTGTGATTACTGTTCCAGCATACTTTAACGATGCACAGCGACAAGCAACTAAGGATGCTGGTAAGATCGCGGGACTAGAGGTAAAACGTATCATTAACGAACCAACTGCTGCTGCACTTGCCTACGGTCTGGACAAGAAAAAGGAAGAGAAGGTAGTTGTTTACGATCTGGGTGGTGGTACATTTGATGTATCAGTTTTAGAGCTTGGCGATGGAGTATTTGAAGTTAAGAGCACCAACGGTGATACCCACCTTGGTGGTGACGACTTTGATTTGGTTATTATTGATTACCTTATCGATGAGTTCAAGAAAGATCAGGGTATTGATCTTAAGGCAGACAAAGCCGCAATGCAACGACTTAAAGAAGCGGCCGAAAAAGCCAAGATTGAGCTCAGCACAACTAACGAAACAAGCGTTAACATTCCATTTATCACGGCTGATGCCGAAGGTCCAAAGCACCTCGATATGACACTAGGTCGAGCTGATTTTGAAAAACTAGTACTAGAGCTAGTTGAAAAGACTCTTAAGCCATGCGAAGCAGCACTTAAGGATGCTAAAGTTAAAAAAGAAGATATCAATGAAGTTATATTAGTTGGCGGAATGACCCGTATGCCTTTAGTGCAGAAAAAGGTAGAAGAGTTCTTTGGCAAAAAGCCATTGCAGGGCGTGAACCCCGACGAGGTGGTTGCAACCGGTGCTGCTATTCAGGGTGGTGTATTGGGCGGAGATGTAAAAGACGTATTGCTTTTGGATGTTACGCCACTAAGTCTTGGAATAGAAACTCTGGGTGGAGTTAGTACTAAACTAATTGATCGTAATACAACTGTACCAACTAGTAAAAGCCAAACTTTCTCTACTGCGGCTGATAATCAGACTAGTGTAGAGATTAATGTGTTGCAAGGTGAGCGAGAAATGGCCAACGATAATAAATCTCTTGGGCGATTTATACTCGACGGTATCCCACCTTCTCCACGTGGTGTACCTCAGATAGAGGTTAGCTTTAACATTGATGCTAACGGCATAGTGAATGTAAGTGCTAAAGACAAAGCAACTGGTAAGGAGCAAAAAATTACTATTACGGGTGGCGGAAGTCTGAGCGAAGAAGAAATTAAAAAAATGCAAGAAGATGCCGAGAAGAATGCCGATGAAGATAAGAAAAAGAAAGAGTTAGTAGAGGCCCGTAATCAAGCTGATACCTTGATATATACTGCAGAAAAAACCCTTAGTGATGCTGGTGACAAGGTAAAAGAGGATGATAAAAAACCAATCACCGAAGCTATCAGTGCACTTAAAGAGAAGAAGGAATCTGAAGATGTTGATGAGCTTAAAAAGCTCACCGAAGACCTGAATACCAAGCTAATGAAGGTAGGGGAGCAAATGTACAAAGAAGAGTCTGAGGCTAACAAAGACGAAGGAAAAGATTCTGACTCTAAAGATCCAAAGGAAGATAAAAAGACCGAAGAAGCTGAAGAAGGTGAAGTTGTAGACGATAAGAAAGAAGAA
>CAYSEY010000073.1:0-4169 GCA_964430405.1 uncultured Candidatus Saccharibacteria bacterium | reverse complement strand
AAGAGGTTTGTGTCGAGTGCATACTTGCGAGAGGGCATAAGCCTCTTTTATGTACGAATATGAAATGATCAGTTTTGTGATATAATAACTCTTGTTAAAGCTAAAAACAAAAATGACAGAATTAAGTACGCCAACCAACCCTGCTGAAGTAGCCCAAGGACAGGCTCCTCCTATCGAAGATGTCTTTGCGGTTGTCCGTAGGTTTAATTATCACGAAGCCAATCTTTGGGGGCCTCATCACGACAGTCAGCGAGTGCAACTCGACTCCGAGCATGTTCTCAATGGCTTATCTGCACAGTATGCCCGAGAATTAGAAGAAGGACTTGATACAATTCAAGCCACTGAAGGTCAATATGATCCGGCTGAATTTCCTTGGCTACCAGAACCAAAACACGTTATAGACCGCGTGGTTACAGCTGCTGAGCATATTCGTCGTGGTCTGTCATCTGATTCATATGCCGTAACTGATACACTACCACAAGAAGAAGTCCCAGATATTGATGTACCCAGAGTTAGAAGACGCTTCCTTCATCGTACTCGTGCTTCTTTGCGGGCTAAGCTTCATGGCAAACATGCTTCTACCGCTGATAGTACAGTTCGTCATGCCGAGATAAGCGGTGATTACAGAGAGCTGACACCGCTGGAGAGCCAACGCGAGTACCATGGAGTATCACCTCATGATGTAGATCTACTAGCCCAAGAGGATCCGGCAACTTTTGTAAGAGTCGCAACTGACATACTCAGCCCCATTCGTAACGAGCATACGCCACTGTCAGACGATACCCTTAATGCTCTGGCTACGGCGGTAAATACCAGGCAAGAAGAGATCGGCTCGCTAGGAACAATACTGCTTATTAACTGTTGGCGTCTAGCCCAGCGAAACGGCAGTACAGAAGTTGTGCAGGCTATACAGTCTTCGCTCGATCAGGAATCTTCAATTCGTCATTATATGGAACTTTATGAACCTCAAGAATCGTTCGCCCCGAGCCGGGAAACCATGAAGCGAAACGCTACTAGATATGTTGATGAGTACGTAGATAACGGGGGCGATCCAAGTGAACTTAAGAGTGAAGTCGATAAGCCAAAGGTTCGTATGCGTCTAAAGCCAGAAGCACTCTGGAGTATTGCGATGCGTGATGATGGTTTCATTCGTGCTGGCAATGAAGGCACTGCCAGACAAACCGGCAGGGGGTATGAGGGTAACTACGCGTATATACGTAAGCACGTGGAAGCGGCGCTCTACGGTGAAACTGCTATGGATGAGGTTGTAGCAGATCCGATAGTTTACGGCTACTATGCCAATGAAGAAACTGAGCAGACAACTGCAATGCAGTCCATGGCTAGGATATATGGTGGTGTCGAGCTTGTATTTAAAGACGAAATAGCCGCGGATAAACGAGCTGTTTATGGAGATAGCATGAATGCGGTGGCAGTTGAAGCTGACGGTCAACCAGCCTCACCGGAACTTATACAGAAAGTTATTGATAAGCGTGTTATCGCAGAAGAAGATGCGACCGCCCTAGCTCACGTTATTGCCTCGTTACACGGAAGCGAGGAGAACACGGAATTTAACCCTTCTGCTAATCCGTATATCGAGTGCTTACTACGTGGCCGTCTCAGTCTTGGTGATTGCGAAGAAATACGAGTACCCGCACAGACGCATGACGGCAACACCAGTCTCATGACTGCAATCTCAGAAAAGTTTAGCGTAGCGGTCGTGAGGGTTAAATAGCTGTGCTCCCCATCGATTTCAAAGACAATCGTGGGCGTGAAGTCTTCGAGCACCTGGTTAAGGATCTTCCTGATGACGTAGAGGTTTACTTAATTGCAGGAACTGTACGAAACGCCATTCACCGATTCTTTCATGGCGGAGATAGTCTGGAACAGCGAGACTACGACCAGATTGTAACCAAAGGAAGCGACAAATATTTTGAGTATTTGAAAAGTCTCGGTTTTTACCCTGGCCGTATTCAGCGACCTACGCAGAAGGTCATGATTAAGTCGTTGATCGGTAATGACGATCCCGAAGATTTTGCCAACAATCTCGTATTTGATATCCATACAGTAGATGGCTCAACAGCAGTTGAGAACCTAGAGCAGCACGTAGGACTAACTGTTAACGGTAATGCTATCTCGATAAGAGATATTTTCTCCGAACAATGGCAAGATAAATTGGTTTCTCTACCGGGCGCACTTGAGGCAATTCAAGACAAAAAACTACTCCTAAATCCTGATGGTTATAAGCATCAAGCTGCAAATCTATTTTCAGTCATCAGGTTTGTCCATAACGGTTACACTCCTCCGCCTAAAGCAGAAGTTGAGTTGCTTGTTAAGGAACTTCCGCGAGTTGAAGATGGGCGATATGAAAAGAACATCCAAAAAGTTTTCAAATACGTCGGTAGCGAAGAAGCAGCGCGGACTATTTGGAGACAGATCGGCATAGGTGTCGATGTGTTTGATAAGCAAAAAGTGATTGAGTGGGTACAGGCTAATCCGTAGGTTAGGCTTTGCTGAATCCAACAACCAGAAACGCAATCACCGCTAACACAACTCCGAAGTAGACAGACAGCGGTAGTTGTTCTTTGAGAATAAGTAACCCTAGTACGTTTGCCAGTATTAAGCCACTTGCACCAAACAGCGTCATGGTTCTACCCAGCTCCATCTGTGTAAAGATAAATAACTGTCCGAAGGTAGCTACTGTGCGGATGGTCATATATGCCAGGAACCACCATGATACAAAGGTTGCCAGCTTAAACCCCTGCTGTGGCATATAGTGCCGCGCTAATAGATCACCACCCGTGAATAAGAGCTGGCTGCCGAGGATAATCAAAAGTGGTAGATTCATGTCTTGGTTCGCATCGCTAGTAGTGTACCTCTATACAAACCAACATTAAGTAACAACGAGCACAGGAATTGTCTAACCGGTACAATCCACACCACAGCAGCCGTAGAGTTGATAGTCAGCAGCAGAAAGAACGACGCCAGTAAGTTCAGCTGCCACGGCACTAGAGTTTCAAGGTCTGGTCGTTTGAATGATTTGATGATGAGGGGCATAAAGGTGATGAGATTTACCGCACTGATCACATACAGATTGATTGCCGGATCTTTCGTAACCAGCCATAGCAGGAAACCCAGCAGTGCTCCAGCAAAGCCAATTTTGTCAGGTAGCTCCAGGTAAAACTTCTTGCGTTTTAGTGCCAGTACACAAATAGCAAGAGACGAAACAGTACCCACTAGCGTAAACGGCAAGACTGCCCATACCTGCTCGGAGATCAATGAGGCTAGTTGGGATATATTGATAATCGTAAACATTAAAAACGTAGCAATACTAGGTGTCACTTTATGCTTAGCAACATCCAACACATACCAACCGGCACTGATACTGAAAATCAACCCAGCAAAAATACCCGCTAATTCATTCATGCTCTAACCTTCCCAGCAAAACGAGCAAGTTTTAACTTAGCACCTCTTTTACTCATTATCTCTACTTCACCTCTTTCGATAAAAGTACGTTGATAGAAATTCCGCAGGCGCTCGTTATCGGCTAGACAATCTAGCCTGACTTCATCTAATCCTCTTTGTGCTGCTACTGCATGTGCCTCTGGAATGATAATCCTTGTTGCCACACTGAGATTTCTTGCCCAATCTCCAGCTGCCATCTTTCCTAGATATAATGCTTTTACACCATCTTGCCATATTTGTGGATTAGGCTCAGTTCCTAGGCGAACCACTGCTAGAACATCTTCCATTTCTCCACGTATGCAGTAGAGCTCATTTCTATCCCAATATTCTTCAATAATTGATTCAGGGAATGGAAAATCCCAGTCAATCATACCTACACCACGAGCATAAAGTATCGCCTGATTATATATTTCTTGAGCATCTGGTATCTCATCAAATTCTAGCCTGGATAATTCACTCATCCTAAATCTACTACAGTTATTATTGGTAAATGATCCGAAAACTCAGTTTGTAACACTTTTGAAGATGTCACTGCAATATCGCTCGATCCAAAGGCATAGTCTAACCGCCAGTCCAAAGTACTCGCCTCAAACCCATTGTACGAGAACGGCTTGGTCGTCCATGTTTTTTGATCATAATCTGGTCCAAGGTTCTTTACATGTGTTTCGATTCTCTTAATCACTTCTGAATCCGGTTGAGCGTTAAAA
>CAYSEY010000072.1:0-4186 GCA_964430405.1 uncultured Candidatus Saccharibacteria bacterium | reverse complement strand
CCACAGCACAAGCTGACTCGGCTGCTGTCACGAGCATGGCATCGTTGTAGCCGACACCAGCACCAAGCACAGAAGTGCCTGGAGGTGAAGTGGCTGAGGCAAGGAGTGAATCCAAGCCCATCGGCACTTCTGGGTTGGCGAGAGGCACGCTGATAACCAGCTTGCTGCCCTCGAGGATGGTGTAGATCATGCCGGCCAAGACAGCTGCCCGCCCGGCAACGGCGATGATCACCATCACACCCTCCTCATCGAGGCCGCGAACGACCCCTGGGATCTCTTCCCAGTTTCGATGAGCTGAACAGCCGACATAGCGCACTTGCACGCCGGCCTCCTTGAAGATCTTTGGCATGGCGGAATCAACCACGACATTGTCGTAATCATTCTCACTGCCACATATCACGGCAACTTGTAGCACTTATCACTCCCTTGTTCGGATACTAAAAAACGGATGAACCTCACCCGTTTGATCTCAGATAATATACCAGATACTCTCGATAAATACTACAAATTTAGCGTAGCGAAGTGGTCGTTTAATGTTTCAGCTCGTCTAATTAATTCAACCTCTCCATTATTTCGTAACAACAACTCGGCACTACGCAATTTGCCATTATAGTTAAAGCCCATACTATGGCCATGTGCGCCAGTATCATGGATTACCACAATGTCACCTATTTCTACCTGTGGTAACAGGCGTTGTATAGCAAATTTATCATTGTTTTCGCATAACGAGCCGGTTACATCATAAATATGCGTCTGCGGTGCCTTAGATTTGCCCAAAACGGTAATGTGGTGATAAGCCCCGTACATACCCGGCCGCATCAAGTTCGCCATACTGGCATCTAGTCCGACGTAATCACGGTAAGTATGCTTTATATGTAATACCTGGCTCACTAAATACCCGTGCGGGCCCGTAATGTAGCGGCCGCATTCAAAGAAAAGTTTGGGCTTCATTCCCCTTCCACTAAGCATTGCAGAGTATTGATCGTTTATACCATCAGACACAGCTTTAATATTGAGTGGCTCTTGGTCGGGCATATAAGGTATACCAAAGCCCCCGCCCAGGTTAATAAATTCTACCTCTATATCGTGGCTAGTTTTAATTTGTATAGCTAGCTCAAACATCATTCGCGCAGTTAGCACAAAATAGCTAGGATCAAGCTCGTTACTGGCTAGCATAGTATGGATACCAAATCGTTTTACTCCCTTCGATTTGCAGATACCAATAGCCTCTTCAATCTGTTCACGAGTAAGGCCATATTTAGCCTCCATGGGATTACCAATAATCGAATTACCGGTTCTTTCCGCTCCTGGGTTGAAACGAAAACATAACAGTTCAGGTAATCTACCCATAGCTTGTTCGAGTGATTCGATATGGCTTATATCGTCGAGATTAATAACTGCCCCAAGCTCGTGAGCCTTCTTGAATTCTTCCTGACTGGTGTCGTTACTAGTAAACATTATTTGTTCACCCGTAAAGCCTACTTTTTCGGCTAGTACCAGCTCGGCCAAAGAACTACAATCCGCACCCATTCCCTCGGCTTTTAGAATTTTGAGAATTTCTGGGTTAGGTAAAGCCTTAACAGCATAGTAATTGCAGAAACCCTTAGCCCACGAAAAAGCACCATAAAGTTCCTTGGAAGTCTCACGAATCCCCGCTTCATCATAAATATGCCAAGGTGTAGGGTATTTATTAACTAGTTCTTCTATCTGTTTCTTACCAAACGGAAGTGATTTCATCGGGCTATTGTACCACAGCTACTAGACCTGATCAGTATCTAAGCTACGCCAACCGCGTTGCATAGTTTTTTGTATATCTTTATCACCCCCAGCTTCACGAATAAACACATTGACGTACAGCCTAGGCACTAATAGATTATCTCGATCACGATCAAATTCGACATGGTTTCGGACACAAGCACCAACATAGTTATCGGCAATCTTAAGCTCGTCCTTTAGTACTCTTTTTATAGCGCCGTCTAAGGTTTCGCCCTTACGTACCTTATCTGCTAAACCTCCTCCGCCAGGTAGTTGGTTTAGATCCTTCTGTTGGTTTCCGAGCTCATATACGTGGGGATGAAAAAACACCTTACGATCAATATTCTCCACATCAAAGCTAGAATAGTTGATAATTTTGTGGGGTTTCTTATAGTATCGATAAAAATCGCGAGGCAATATCCAAGCATCATCCATGGCCACAAAATCTTCTATGCTATCAGCTATCTGATATGCAAGCTCGGGACTTGGTTCGTAGTCTTTATGCTCAAGAAAGAACAACACCATATTTGGGTTCAGCAGATGCACGGTGCCGTCTTTTTTAGTGGCATAATACTCGGTTAGTTTAAGCTTTTGATTGGGGTCAGGATATACAAATGTTAGCTTATACTCAGAATCCTTAAAAACTTCTGAGAAGTTTTCTTGGTTAATAATATAGCTAAATGGCATAAGGTAATGTGATTTGGGCAACCTCAAACCCAACTCCAAATCGTAACAAAGCAAATTGTGCAAACCAGCAATATGACGGATATTAGCTACCGAATGCAGGGCATATTTATCGATTGTTAATCTAGCGACTTTTTTACCTAATCTTTCGCTATCTTCCAGGGCTAATTCAAACTGATCTTTGTCTTTTACAAACTGGACCTTAAAGCCCTTATCAAACATATCGTAGCCAGATCGAGATTTTATCTCATCTAGTACCCTGGCGTAGCGCTCTGTCGTTATGTCCTCATTGGAATCATAAAGCTCTAGAGTTAACTCGGAATATTTCGTTGTAAATTCTGGTATTGGCATAACAATATTATCTATTATTTGAAGTTAGTTTGCCAGGATAATTGAAATGGCCCCCGAGTAAAATACCCGGGAGCCATGTTTCACGTATCCTCTGCCTCGCCCCCGCTCATCCGAGCCATCAACACCATGTCTTCGGCCGAAATGAGCTGAGCTAGGCCAAGCGCTTCGTTGTACTGCTTGGTTTTAGCCTGCAACCAACCCATAACTGCTTGGCCAAGGAGCTCAAACACATCCTTGGGATGCACTCGGGCGCTTTGGCACATCTCTGCGAGACCGACCTGACTCAGTTCGGCAATCTCTTTGGGATGGTGCTGACCTCGACCCTTGTGCCCTTCGCCGCCATGAAAGAACACCTTGCAGAGCGTCCAGGTGCACGTGCGGCGATCAACGCCGTAGACCCAGGTATGGCCATCGGAAAAACGAGCTTCGCTGTCCTTCACGGTCTCTCCGCGAGCAAAGATCCCCTGTACACTAGCCGCTCCAACCAGATCCTCCCCCACCTGTACTTTGGTGAACGAACCCAGCTCGGTAAAGCGACCTTCCAGCTCAATGCAATGAACCCTGCCCAGGCTGGACATGGTGTGGTCCTTGAAGAAGGGACCGATGAGCCGCAAGCGCGCCTCACAGAACTCGTACCACTGCTCGTCGGTGAACACCTGGCCCGCATCTCCCACGAAATCCATGAGATGTGACGCACCAACATACCTAGTAATCTGCGGGGGCATACCCCCTCCTTTTACGGTTCGATCCCTTGGGCGTACCCGCCAGGATAAGTTATTAACGCTCGATATTATGCTGTCTTATTATTAAAATATCAACCGTAAGCTTAATTAAAACAAGCCCCGCAAAAGCGAGGCCTGTTTTGGCACTCAAATTCGCGAGGCTTTACTCTCCTGGCGGAGGAAGGGTGATCCCGGCTGGCTCGAAGATGGTTTGGCGCTGGCCTTCCTCGACTAGGCCAACCTTGAGACAGTCAAAGCCAGCCTCGGTGATGACCCGCACGGCCTCTTCCTCCTCGTCTGCTGGCACGTAGACGTAGTAGCCGCCACCCCAGTTGAAGGTCTTGAGGCAATCGAGCAAGCCGATACCGCAGTGATCCCGCATGAACCGAAAAAGTAGCGGAATCTCGTCTTCGGGCCACCAGTTGGTGACTCGGTAGGTGTAGGGGTGCTTGTCGAACGCCAACTTGCCTACCCCGTCGCCAGTGCCCGGCAACAGCGCATGGACATCAACCCCCGCTTCCAGCAGGGCGTTGACCATTGGCGAGTAATCGACGGTGGGAATCAGCGCCTCTTCACCAAAGGTATTGCCGTTGGGCAAGACCGTCAGGAAGTGATCGGGCAGCTTCTTGGCTTCTTCGATCAGCAGAGAAATGCCATTGGCGTGGACGCCGCTG
>CAYSEY010000071.1:0-4250 GCA_964430405.1 uncultured Candidatus Saccharibacteria bacterium | reverse complement strand
CTCCCTTCTTTATTCTGGTCATCGAACAACCTCTAGCGATTGGTTGTTAGGAATAGCTAGATCAAACCGTGCATAGTACTGGTATGGAGCATTAGCAATCTGGGTCGCAAAGTCTCCCGTTGTGTTTTCAATCCTAGCCATCGATACCCTTAGCCTACCCTGTGATACCGAAGTATACTTATCTGGCCGATCAGCCTGTGTCCCCATAAAATTCGGGTCATCTATATCCTCTATGAGCGGCCGGCTTTTTACATAAGTCTGGCCTGAGTTATTCCTAATTACCAACATTAGCCTACTCGTAGTGTTTAGGCCGATTGGAGCAAGCGTTAAATTGCTTTCACTAAAGCTTGGCGGAGATGCGTAGCACGAAGTAAATACATTACATGCTGGTGGACTCGCGCTGGGAGTAAAGAACCTTAACTGAATAGGCAAAATAATTGTTTCTAATTCAAAGGGCTGGATTTTACCATTTGTTACCGGCTCCTGCATAAGCTTATACACCCGCATACACGAGTTGCCGGCACCACAAGCCCCACCCTGGCCCTCGACAAACTCTATCATCACTCCAAAGAGCTCATTGCCACGAAGTAGTTCTGCACCCTCTTCAGTATCCGGCCCCATACCTTGCTGAGCCTCATTGCGAATAGTTGATATTTGACTCATTACTTGGCGTGCGGCATCGTCAACTTCGGTTCGCTTACGAAAGTTTATGCTACCTATGGCTATAATAAATAATACCGAGGAGATAGCCAGTACAATAACAACTTCAATAGTTGATATACCAGGTTTGTTTTTAGACATAGTTAAATTATATCACTTATGCTATATGGGCTGTAAGAAGCTCAGATACCAATTAGCGATTTGCTGGCCCCATAATAAGCCGATATAGAATCCGATTATCAAAAAAGGGCCAAAAGGAACTCGTATACCTCTTTTACTCTTGGCTTTTCTTAAAACATACACACCATACACGGCACCGATTAAGTAGGCTGCAAAAAGACCGACAATAAGCTGTGCTGGCACCAAGAACAGACCCATGATTGCTGCAATTCGGATATCCCCCGCGCCCAGCCACTTGCCTTTACTAAAGAACCACAGAGCGGTGTATAACAGCACAACTACAGCCAAGCCTAACAACTGCCCAGTCAGGCTATTCCAGCCATTCTGGTAGGCTTTGAGACCTAATGACACCACACCTAGCGTCACAGCCGGTAACATAAACTTTTCAGGTAGCTCCATGTACTTAGCGTCGTATACAAATGCAGCTATCAACAAAACTGTTACGATCAGCAATATCACGAACTGTACCGAGCTGTAAATCGTGCTTGGACTTAATACCAAGTAAAGCGTGGCGAACAATACGCCCGTCATTAACTCTACCAAAGGATATAGAGCGCTTATTGACTTATGGCAATACCGGCATTTACCCTTTAGCTTTAAATAACTAAAAACCGGAATTAGATCATACCAGGCAAGCTCGTGCTTGCAATGCGGGCACATCGAACGCCCTTTGGCTACGGACATATCTTTGCTAGTCCGCCAAACCCAGGCATTTATAAAGCTACCAAATATTAAACCAAAAACAAATAGAAGTAATGTAATAATCAGTGACGTTTCCATATAGATATTATGCTTGAATATTCTAAAACTAAAAAGCCCCACATCATAGGGCTTTTTAGTTCGTTACCAGCATTAAGTGCTTAGTTATTTACGCAGAAGCTACCGCCGTTTTCTTGGAAAACCATCACGGCAACACGTCGATTTTGGTTGGCTAATGCAGTTATAACAGGGCCAGTACATGTTGCTGCAGTACGATATACCATTTCATTAGTCGCACTTACCTGATTTGCAGCTGCAGCGCCAGTAGTAACCGCATCAAGATTGTTGGTTTCATAATCGTTACCATTAGGACTGGTAAAACCTCCCGCACGATTAACAAAATTGTCAACCACAGTTGTCACATCCCCAGCATCGCTAGGGTAGTCCCCATTGTTCTGCGTTGCGAACTGCTCAGCAGAAGCTAAAAAAGTACGGGCGTCAGACTGCCGTCGAGCATCTCTTTGACTTCTCTGAAGTTGTGGAACAATCAAAAACACCATCAACATTATAATCGCACCAATAACCAAAACAATCACTACTTCGATGATTGTGAAACCTTTTTTAGAACTCTTTAACATTTTCCTCCTATTTATAATGACTTATCGTTAACTAAGTAAATCCCCTTATGCTTAAATATACCGATATCCTAGGTTGCCGTCAAGCAAATTCTATATCTTATTATTCTGCCCACCGCTACCAAAATTATTAACATTGATTCCGAATACTAAACTATAAATAGGCCACAAAACAGCAATTACTATAACCAGCACTGAGAGACCCAAGAATATTATTAACACTGGCTCTATAACACCTGATAGGTTCTTGACCGTCTGGTCTACTTCTTCCTCAAAGAACGTCGCAACCTTTTCCATCATCTGCCCCAAAGTACCCGATTCCTCACCAACCTTAATCATCTGCGGAACCAGCTTAAGGATCTCCGGGTGGTCGCTCAAGGCAGACGATAGCGAGCCTCCAGTCTTCACCTTCTCTGCTGCACCCATAATTATTGCCTGTACAACAACATTGTCTACCGCTTCACCAGCAATTTTGAGTGAACGAAGCAATGGAACGCCACTATTAACTAACGAGCTCATTGTGCGAGTAAAGCGTGCGGCATATACCTTCTTAAACAAAGTACCTACATAGGGGATGTTCATTTTAAACGCGTCGAATTTCTTACGACCATTTGGAGTGTGGATATAGGCTCTTCCACCAAACCCAAATGCAACCAAAAATAACAATACAATATACCAATAACTTACCAAAAAGTTCGATACAGCAAGCATTAATTGCGTCAACAGCGGTAGCTCCTTACCAAGCTCTTTATAGAGTGATGCTACCTGGGGCAATACAGTTGTAAGCATAAACACAACAACACCAACAATTACCAACAGCACAAGTGAAGGATAAATAAGTGCTCCTCGTACCTTTGCAAGTATTTGCTGTTCCTTTTCTTGCTGCATCGCCAAACGCTCCAGGGCCTCGTCGAGTGTACCCGATTGCTCTCCGGCATCTACCAAGCTAACAAAAACATGATTGAAAATTTTAGGATAGGCACCAAAAGAACTAGCTAAGCTTTGGCCACCTTCAACACTAATTGCTATCTTCTGCAGAGTAGCCTTAAAGTTCTTATTATTCACCTGCTCGATTGCAGTGTGTAGAGCCTGAGTTATTGGCAAACCAGCCTTCACCAGTGTAGCCAACTGTCGAGTAAAGATAACTCGGTCTTTCGCTTTCACCCCACTACCGAACGCATTCTTCTTCCAGATACCCTCTGCATCTGACGCATCTTGTATCTTTATTGGATACATCGAGCGTTCGGTTAATATTCCAGCAGCAGCCTTTTTGCTATCTGCGCTAATTTTACCTTTTTTTATTTCGCCCGATTCTTCATCCTTGGCGGTATAAACAAAATCAATCATTCAATGACTACCTTTGCATGAGCCGTTCAAACTCTTCCATATTTACCGCAAAACCTTTAGCTTCTTCGTAGCTTATCTTGCCTTCGTGGACTAACTTCACTAGCGTGCTATCCATTGATTGCATTCCATCTTCCGCACCAGTCTGAATAACAGCATCTATCTGGTGAGTCTTAGCTTCGCGGATAATATTACGTACTGCAGCATTCACTACTAGCACTTCGGCGGCGGCGATCCGTCCCCCACCAACCATTGGTATTAATCGTTGGCTAACAATACCTTGCAATACATTGCTTAGCTGAATACGAATCTGTTGCTGCTGATGTGGCGGGAATACGTCGATAATACGATCGATTGATTGGCTGGCGGAGTTGGTGTGCAAAGTTGCTAACACCAAATGCCCAGTCTCAGCAACAGTAATAGCTGTAGCAATAGTTTCAAGATCGCGCATTTCACCAATCAATACTACATCTGGATCCTCACGCAAGGCAGACCGCAGGGCCGCTCCAAAACTACGGGTATCAAAGTGAACTTCACGCTGGACTATGATTGATTGTTTGTGATGATGTTGGTACTCAATAGGGTCTTCGATAGTAATAATGTGCAGTGGCTTCTCGGTATTAATCTTATCTATCATCGCCGCTTGAGTTGTAGATTTACCCGAACCAGTTGGGCCAGTAATAAGCACAAGGCCACGAGGATACTGGGTAAAGCCCTCGATCACTTTTGGCA
>CAYSEY010000070.1:0-4267 GCA_964430405.1 uncultured Candidatus Saccharibacteria bacterium | reverse complement strand
TACCCCTCATCCTCGGGAAGTGCGCTCAAAATAAGATCGGCATCTGATTTACCGCTCTCTCCTGGGGCAATAATTTTTTCGTAGTTTGGCTTGAGTTCCTGAATGTCCTTCTTTTTCTTCTCCAGCAACCCTATAGTAATGTCTTGTGATTTGTTTTTATTACTCTGGGTAACAAATTCACCAACAAGCCAATACAGTATAGCCCCGCCGGCAATGATGGTTAGTGCAATTAAAGCAACCATCCAGAATACGAATCTTCGGGTAGACTTAGCGTCTTCTTGTGATATGTCGGTCTTAGGAGCTTCTGGATTCTTCATATTCTTAGAGGTTTTTAATTCTTTATCTGACATACTAAACCTTCTGTTGACCTTTAATTAGTTCCCTATCAACCTTAAACGATATTGAGTAATTCACCTTAGTTGTATTACCGTCTTTGCTGACAGAAGAAATACTAACCTCTGTAAATATTGGCTTTCGCTCCAAATCAGCTTGAGGCTTATAGTTGACGTTATATTGTTTTAGCGATTCTGCAAACTTTGCGACATCCGCAAAGCTATCGGTTACACCTGTTACAGTTACAATGTCTTGATCGTCAATTTCAACGCTACTTATAGAGACATTCTCAGGAATAGCTTCAAATAGGTTTGTAAATATTCTACTAGCGTATGTTCTGTTCTTATTAAGCTCGTAAAATGATGCCAAATTAGCCTGCAGAGTAGCAGACTTTTGCTCCATATCTTTGGTCGATACAAGTTCTTTATTTAGACTATTAATCTTACCCTCATTAACTGCGTAGGTTGATATTAAAAAAACCTGTAGCATTCCAATTATAACAATAGTGGCCAAAACTAACCCGCCAACTAGCCCCGCTATAGTGGCATATGTTCTCTTCTTGCCTTGATTGCGAAGCTTTATCAACCGAGCTTCAGGCAATAGGTTGATATGGATACTCATTTACTAAAATTCCTCAGAGCCAAACCAAGAACAGTCGCATAATTGAGGCTTATGCTCGATAAATTTTGCTGTAAATCAGCAGGATAGCTTATGTTCATCCATGGATTACCGATCTCAACTGTCATCTGTGTAGAGTTTGCAATGTAGAGCGGAAAACCCGGAAGCGCCGAGGTACCGCCAGTCAAGATTACCTTCTCAATATTTGAATCTGGGTTTTGCTCTTTATAAAATTGGGTAGATTTATTTATCTCCTCTACTATGTGATCTACCAATGGCTTGAGAGTTTTATAAACCTGACCTTCGATTTTATCCTGTTGCATGCCAAATTTTTTCATAAACTGATCAGATTGGGTTTCATCCAAGCCTAAATTTTGCGAAACTACGCGCCTTAAAGACCTGGAGCCAATTCCGACCGAACGAACAATCTTAGGAACTTGTCCGGTTACGATAGTTATATCAGTTGAAAGCGTACCGATATCCAGGACCATTACCGTCGAGTCAACTTTATCTGGCACAGTCAAAGACCTAGCTAGGGCTAATGCATTGATCTCCAGGGCAAGTAGCTCAAAACCAGCTTTTTGAATTATGTTCAGATACTTATTTGCGATATTATTTGGTGCTGCCACTAGTAGAACACTAAGTTCACTGGTATCTGGGTTTTCTGCAACAACAGCCCAATCCAGCTTAACCTGATCTAATGGCATAGGAATATACTTCTCAGCCTGATAGCCAATACTCTCACCCAATTCCTTATCCCCTAATTTGGGCGTTTTAATAATCGCTGTAAAGGACGAAGAAGAAGGCAATGATGCAATAACATTTTTGCTCGATACACCCGCATCAGAAGCTAACTGCTTTACGAATTCCGCTACCTTATCTTGATCGATCTGAGAATCGCTAGCCAATACGTTCTCTGGAATATCCATGTCGCCATAAGTAACCAAAGTTGGCTTACCGTGAAGCTCCCTTAACTGGGCAACTTTAATACTGCTGTTCCCCAAATCCAGACCAAAATAATGCTGTTCTTGGTCGAACGTTTCCATATCTCTATTTTAACATAAGAAGTATAAAGATTTTAGCTAATATATCTAGAATCTTGGTTGGAATTCACCGCTATCAATCTGAACGCTGTTATCAAAATCACCAAAGTAGCTACTATCTAGGCCAGGTGGCGGGAATGCTATCGTTTGACCCGTTAAGCTTATGAACTCCGCAGAGTTACGCGCAGATTGATTATAATAACTTCGACCAAAGCTAAAGCCTTCTTTACCAACGAGCATTCCATTAACAACCAAACGGTTGTTACACACACTTGAGGAAGTTGGAGTACCAGGATTATAACCTGTACAAGTATTGATCTTACCGGTGGCATATACGGCAGCATCTAGCTGAGTTACGTTTGGCCCAATATTGACATCACCCTTAACAATAATTGCCAAATTTGGAACAGCCTTGGGATTGGCGTAGCTAATATAGTTGTACTTAATATCATTTGTGATATTGAGAGGCCCATCTATAAAGATAGTCATTCTCCCGGCCAATATATTAAACCCTCCGAAATTGCCCGTAGGTGCTGAGGCAGGCAACTTATATATAGTTCCGTTCAGACAATTATTAGACGTACCAGTTACTGTATCTATAGGGCTTGCAGGTAAAGCAGTAAAGGTATTATAAGGTGCACACTTGTCGTTAGCCCCGCCCACACCAGCGCCATTATCGTTAAATGCTTTTGTAATAGCCTCTACCACAGCATCCTTACCTGGCTCTGGAGTTAGTTCATATCTATTGAGCGACGTATACCCACTGCCATTTGCACAGCTTCCGCCAAGAGCATCGGTATTGGTAAGTATGTAACGATAAGTACTGCAGAACCTATCACCGCCACCTAGGACCGACAATATTAAGTACTCGGCTTCTTTTTCGTTATTAGCTGGCGGCCTACTTCCTAGCAAATCAGTGCCACTACCCTGGCCGATTACTTTACCACTGGCTGTGACGTCACCATTCTGAGTTTGTAGCCAAGGATGATACCAGGCTTCGCAAACCAAAGCTGAACTATTGCCACCACCAATACCAGCACTGCCGATCAGTGGGTTTGCACCTGATTCAGTTATTAGATATACCCTTACCACATGGGATTCACCATCATGTAGTCCATCCGGAAATGGCTCATCAAAACCATACTTAGTAGCATCTAATACGCCAGGGTAACCATTTTGCCTCAAATAAGTAACTACGTCCGGCCTCAGACTATTCCCCACCACATTGTTCCTATTGTATATAGCGTCCGGATCACTAGTGTTATCGGGTGTACTATCGAAGTAGAAGTGAAGATTTGGAGCCTGTCCCGGTCTACGAGGATCAAACCCCCAGCCAGCAAGCTTGCCCCTAGAATTATCAACTGTACAATCAGCTACATCGAGTGATCCTCTTGGGCCACCACAATTAAACTCTCTGGTTGCAAGAGTGTATGGAGGGCTACCTATTCCAGCTCCACCCCGCAATGGATAAATTCTAACTGTGTGATTTTGTCCATCAAAAAATTGTGAAGGCATATCCATTTCAAATCCGTGCCACTTACCCACCTGGGGATTACTGGTATTAATAGGAAGATCGGGCCGTTCTTTATCTGCGACTATGTCAACTTCATATGTACTTCCGTCTATATTAACCTCTACCGATGAAGGCGTAATTGCTTTGTTATTAGCATTTTGTTGATAAAAGTAGTCAATCACCCATCCTCTAATCTTACCGTTCCTATCCACAGGTGTTCCATTTTGATTTGGCTTAGGACAAACGTCGTCTAGTGATCCTCTAATATCTGGTGCGAAAAAGAAATCAACATAAGTTGTACCATCATCATCTACAGTTACACCGTGAACACTACACTTACCACCGCTAGTACACGTGCCATTTAATGTTGCGTTGCTTCCCCTGTTTGTAGCACTAACAACCCTCCAGCCATTAGGAACATTAACAAAAGCCCGATAGTTCCCTTTCGTGTTTGAATTGTGGTTGTTAGGGTTAACCCAGATGTTATTAAAGTTACCAGGATTTGATGTCTTGGTTGGGCTCCAACTATCTGGTGGAGAATGATCAAGCCCAACAGTAGCACTATTAATTATAGACGGATTTACCGGAAACTGACCCAAAGTTCCTCCTTCCCTATATTTTGCTATCGATATTGTTCCATCGTAGGTGGGTGGGGTTTTTATTATATTAACAAAAGTATAATTAGCCCCATCTGCTACACAAGGTGGTGTTTTCCAAGGAGGGTTTGGTGGCCCTACGGTTGGTGCTGGTACTGCATTAG
>CAYSEY010000069.1:0-4275 GCA_964430405.1 uncultured Candidatus Saccharibacteria bacterium | reverse complement strand
CTCATCGGCCGCACTGAACTCCGGAAATTATGGAGGAGATTATTTATCGGATGGATCTTTTGTGGCGGTATATTATGATGGAACAAACATACCAAAGAGCCGTGTTTTTAACGGTAGCACCTGGGGCTCTGTAGTGAGCCTAGGTGCAATTGGGGCTAGTAGTAATTATGTAACGGCAATGATGACTAGGGCTAGACCGAATTCTAACGACATGATGGCGATTTTTTTAACCAATGATTACGATGTAAACACTGCCTTTTACAGTAACGGATCGTGGTCGCCATACACAGTTCAGACAAATGACTCCGCTGGAAACGGGTCACTATTGGTGGACTTTGATTGGAACAATCTTAACCCTATTACAGGGGTTGCATTATATACTAACTCATCTAACAACAGGGCTTTGAGGGGTAGGACATTTAGTGTTACAGGTTCAGGTACGGGCGATTGGCTGCCTGCTGCAACTAGTAGCAATATTCCCTCAGGAAGAAGGGTTGTGTCTTTAAGGGGGGTGGCACGTCCGAATACTGCAGACGAAAACTTAGCCTGTATGAAGGATTCTGGTAGCCCTGCATCGATATATTGCTATGAATTTAGTCCAAGCGCTGGTTTTGTTACACCTAGTAATAATGTAATCACTACCAATACGGTATCGGGGGTGCAAATTACTTTCGATGTTGCTTATAAGTACTCTATATCAAACGATGGAGTAATAGCCTATTCCGACGGGACACGGAGTGGTAAGGTAAAGGTTTATAATAGCGCTGGAAATACTTGGTCGACTAGTCCAGTTGCGCTACCTAATGCGGTTGGCATTATCGAAAAGACGAGGATAGTAGGTAGACCAAATTCTGACGAAGTAATGCTACTTGTGGCAGACTCAAACATTGATGTTTATTCTGTGGTAATGAACGGCTCGAATAATACATTATTTACTACACCGAGTGGAAAAGCTTGGACTGCTCATGGCACTGCAGGGCCAACCAACGATGCCGTTTGGTATGATTTTGCGTGGGATAATTAAGCAATGAAAAAGATAGCATTAAATACAAAATCTAAGCGATCAGGACTAACATTAATTGAGCTGTTATTATATATCGCAATATTTTCAATCATTATTACGACAGTTGTGTCGGTTGCAATATCTGCAACCGCCCAGCGGGTTAAGAACAACGCCGTGGCAGAGGTTGATTACCAAGGTGAAGCAGTGATGAGCTATATTTCGCAAACAATTCGTAATGCAGGATCTGTAAATAGTCCAATTGCTAATAATACTGCAGGAAGTATATCTGTAAATTCAGCTACACCAACCAATAATCCGACAGTGTTTGATAGTATAAGTGATGGCTTTCGCCAACGAATTAGGTCAAGAGAGGGTAGCCCAGCTGTAGATAATTACTTAACAAATAATCGAGTTACTGTAACAAATATTAGTTTTGTAAATAGCACGGTTAGCGGTAGCCTTGATTCTATAAGGATTCAGTTTACTCTACAATATTACAATCCGTCAGGTCGGCCAGAACTAAATTACCAAAAAACTTTTTATGGTGGAGTAACGCTAAGATGAAGAAATACCCTGGCTTTATTGCATTAATAACTGTAATAGCCGTAGGTGCAGTCGGTTTGGCTATTGCGATGGTATTACTATTTAGTGGAGTTGGCACCAGCCGTACTAGCCTTAGTGTGTCTCAGTCTACGCAGGCAAAGGGCGCGGCGAATGCTTGTGCAGAGCTAGCGCTTGGGGCTATCCAGGCCAATATCACCATCGGAACACCGGTAAGCGCAAACTACGTATTAGATTCGGCTTTGAATATCAATTGCAGTTATACATTAACTGGCACAAGCCCCGATTATATTATATCTACCGTTGGGACAGCTGGTTCTAGCTCTAACGTCACTAGGCGAGTAAATATTACTTTGAATAGAGTTGGACCTACCTTAAATATTTCTAGTTGGCAAGAAACTCAATAGAGCAATTGCTTGCATTATAAGCATAAGTGATTTACTATAATTCTTGAGCTTATAACTAATTAACAAAAGAGGAGAATATGAAAATTCTTACAAAAAACCGGGCTGGCTTCACCCTTATCGAAGTACTGCTAGTGGTTGCAATTATCGCTATTTTAGCGGGAATTGTTATCTTAGCCATTAATCCAGGCAAACAGCTTGCCGACTCACGAAATGCCCAACGCAGAAGTGATGTAAATACTATTATTAACGCTATTTATCAATACTCAATTGATAACAATGGTAATTTGCCAACCACGATCACTACGACCGCAGGTGATATTTGTTCGACTGGCGCCGCTAGCTGCACTGGCTTGGTAGATCTTACCGTTATGACTTCCAGTGGTCGCTACCTAGTATCTATTCCACGAGACCCAAGCACGGGTGATGCCACCAACACAAATTACGAAGTAATTCGTGATGCCAATGGCCGTGTTACAGTTTCAGCCCCTGATGCCGAGCAAGGCGCAACCATTACCGTAACTCGCTAGTTTTAATTAGCCACTAAATAAACACCAGTCGCCTGACTGGTGTTTGTGGTTGAGATAATAGCTTAAGCGATTTATACTAGTTCTATGACTCAACGATATAGTATTACAAATCGTAAAGACAGCGAGGGACCCTCTAAGCTTCAAAAGCCAGGAGGGGAGAAGGTTCATGCTACATCCGCAGCCAAGCCTTCTACTAGTACGACATTAATTATTGTTGCTGCTGTAATTGTGGTGGCCACGAACTTTATTACTTTTGGTGTAACATTTGGTATTCTACGGACACAAATAGCGAAGCTTCAAGAGGAAAATAATAAGCTTAACGCCGAGCTAGATAATTATAAGAAAACATATGGATCCTCGCAGGTACAGACTAACAGCGAGCCTAACAGTAGTGCACCTACTACTAATATACCCGTCCCTAGTTCAACCGCAGATATCGCCAAGAAGGCTACCGAATCTCTCAATTCAGCAACCCTAAAGTCAGCACTGGCTCCAAGTGTTACGGTAGTTGTTGCAGGATCATCATCAACAACCCAGCCTGCCGAACAAGCTGCTAATAGCTTGGCCTTTTTAACCGATGCTCGTGGACCCTGGAACTGGAACCCAACTCAGCAACAATTAGATCAGCTTCGCAGTGGCCCATACGCACAGTACTTTGGTGACAATACTATTATTGGGGTGTCGGCCAATGGCTATGCTGTAAGCTACACTGTAAATGCCCAGGGCCAAATTGAATCGATATTTATAACTCCATCCATATCAGATGCTAGTTCTGGCGATCAGCTGAGCGAATAGTTTGAGTAGTACGTAACTTTACTGCTACAATATAAACCATAACCACTAACCCGGTTTGTGAGTAATGTATTTTTGTTTTATCTGTCTTAACTAACACTTAAGACTAAGCATGGAGTAGGCTTTTATACTATGGCCCCAGACACCGGTAATACAACCCTAACAACCAATACCCCTGACCCTACAACAGAACCCCAACATAAGTCTTGGTGGCCTCTTTGGTTACTGGGTGGCTTAATACTACTCTTCCTACTCATGATCATTATCCTTCGTAGCCTATGTACTGATGTTTGGTACATTAACTTACTAAGACTTAATGATAATCTCTGTGATGGCAGTAGTATTACAAACAGCACAGGCACCAACCTCCGTCCAGGCTTGGCCTTGGAAGGTAACTCACTAACGATTGAGGGTGGTAATACTATTGTTCTACCAGTCAAAGAAGGACCCGAGGGCAAAGAAGGTAAAGAGGGAGTCAAAGGATCTACTGGTGCCAAGGGAACCAACGGTGCCACAGGAGCCTCTGGGGCTACTGGCCCCATCGGTCCAGCTGGCCCTACCGATCCGTGCGTAATAAACGGTACTTACTTCTGCCAGAACGGTAATAACTACGGCACCCTAGCAGTACTAGGCACTAATGATGCTCAGGATCTGCAGGTAGTGACGGGAGGCTTAGAAAGCGCTAAGTTTGATGTTAATGGTAACCTCACCTTGAATCGTTCCGAAGCCCATACAGGGTTTGCTCCTACATATGACGCACTAACCTACGGCAACTCATTTATTAACTTAGATCAAGCCTTCAGCTCAGTAGTTACTAGCACGGGCACTGGCTTGTTTGGTGGTACAAACAGTAACTTCCTAGCCTTGAGCGACTCCACACTTACGGATGTTAGCGGGTCGACTGGGATGATCTCTAACTCTAATTTCACGTGAGCTTTCCTAAATGGTTCTATGGTTAATACGAGTATCGATGGATTGGTTGGTC
>CAYSEY010000068.1:0-4320 GCA_964430405.1 uncultured Candidatus Saccharibacteria bacterium | reverse complement strand
TAACTGTCACCTCGGGCACCACCGGAGCAGTAACAATTGACTCTGGCACTACTGGTGCGGTGAACGTGGGGACTGGAGCAAGTGCTAAGACTATTACGATTGGGAATACGACTGTAGACACTAATATTATTTTGAATAGTGGTATTGATTCTACGGATGCAATTAGTGTTAATGTTGACTCACTTAACACCGGTAATGGGTTAGTTATATCGGCGAGTGCGATAACTACCGGGAATGCGATGCAAATAATAGGAACTGGTGGTAACGACATATTTAGGGCTCACAGCCTAGACGGACAGGCTCAGGATTTGGGTGCAGTAACCATCGGTGAAGGAGCTGGATCTAAGCCCGATACTCTGGCGCGCGATCAACTGTATGTATTTGGTAGGATTAATTCTAGTTGGAACACCTACCAGCAGGATTTTGTAACCAGAGCATCTGCAGCAATTCTTACGGCAGACTCGGGCGTTTATGGAGCATTATTTGATGAAGCAACTGGTGCGAGTGGAGGGTTTGATGTTGTGTCAGTTGCGGGTGCGTCAGGTGTTGGTCAACTTAATAACCCAACTTCACCAGCCGCAAATGAGAACGAGTGGTTTGGGTCTGGCGGCGTTGGGGTTACGCAACTTAGTCTCAACCCAGTATTAGAGGCAAGAATACAAGCCACAGCCAACGTTGATCATCGAAGTTTTTTTGGCTTTGGCAATCAAGCACTTGGGGCTGCATATAGCAATGATACTCCAACAACAGTCACCAATGGTGCGTATTTTAGGAAAAATGCAGCTAGCACCGTTTGGGAAACCGTAACTCGAGTAGCAGGAGTCGAAACTGTTAATACTACCACTGCTAGTACCGGCGACTTCCATATTATGAGAATTGAGCTAGATAATACCAACAGTAGCGCTAAGTTTTTTATTGACGGGGTCTTGGTGTTTACACACATCACAGATCTACCTGCTAGCACCACCAGGCTTGGATGGTATGTTGGTAATGCTATCACGGCAGCCGTAGATAGGGCGACTCTCATTGATTATGTACGTGTTTGGAGTGATGACCCTGTGAATCAGACGCATTTAAATAGCCTTGAACCTATATTTGCCAATGACGATGGATCTATCGCAATAAATCATGACAGCGAGTTGGACGGTTCGGATAGCTCGGACGTTACAGACGACGGAGTGTTGCTTGATAGAGTTAATTGGCTCGAAGATAGACTAGAATTAGTTGCAAATGAGGTGCAGTTACTAAAGTCTGGCGATGTAGGTACTGCATTAATTGATGGTGGGATTGTCACGGAAGATGTGCAATTTAAAGCTGAAGTGACGTTTGAAGCTATCACATACTTTAACGGTAATACATTTTTCTTAGGAGAGTCTGTATTTGATGGCCAAGTTAAATTTAACGGAGATATAAGCGTTAATAAGAACGGCGCCGGTAAGGCAACGGTGAAGCTTGGTACTAGTCAGGTGGTAGTAATGTTTAGTAAGTCACTTAGTACAATACCGATTGTTTCGGCAAGTCCACAAGATTTTATTGATGGTCAGTTTAAGGTAACGAATATTACTAGAGATGGGTTTACTATCGAAACATCAGTTGTGCAGAACCAAGACACGGAGTTTAGCTGGACAGCCGTTCAGAATCAGTGATTTTTGATTATTTAAAGCTTTAGTACTCTAGTCGGACGATTGTAATTAGACTTGAGTTTATGTTTGCAATATAGTTGCAATATTTACATCACGTGCTTATAATTAAACATAAGCGAAAATATCGTAAAACAATTACAAAAATTATGAGTGTTGATCCAAAAGAGGAATCGAAGTTTAAGGAGTTAACCCAGGGTTATAGCCCTGATAACTATTCTGTACTTAAAATCCGTAGTCACGAAAGTCGTCTAAGGTGGCTGGTTTACTCTATTTTGGGATTTTTGGCGTTAGTTATAGCTATAATTCTGTATCTACAAACACTTTGCTTAGATACTTGGTATGGGCGACTATTTAGGATTGGTAGTACCTGTAATTTAAGTACTAGTAGGACTGGATCGACAGGAGCACAGCTCAAGTACGATAACGGAACTCTATCCTTAGTCACAGATCAAGGGTCTTCATCTGTCTTAATTACTCCTCTAATACCTGGCGCACCCCAGGGGTTGATCGGTCCAAGTGGGCTTCCAGGGCAATCTGGCATTAGTGGAGCTCCTGGCGCACCGGGTGTAATTGGCCCACAAGGTATTGCGGGTCAAATAGGGCCTGCTGGACCAGCAGGGGCAGATGGTGGAGTGAACAGCGTTACTAACGATATCAATGTTACTGGCTCGATTGCTGCGAATGTCTTGACCTTAGGATGGCAGGGACAGCTTTCTCCTGGTCGTGGCGGTACAGGAATAGATGGCAGTGCGGCGCCGAACGGTAGCCTGCTTATTGGTAACGGTGCTGGCTATACTTTGGCCAATATCGGTGGTACAACAGACCAGATCAATGTAATAAATGGTGCTGGCAGTATAACACTCACAACCCCACAAGATATTGCACCTACTTCGAATGTGACATTCTCGGACATCGTAAGTAATGGCACCTTGTCTGCTAATGGTGATACCAACATCGGTGACTCGTCTGCTGATCGGCTAACTGTTAATGCCCAGATAAGCGGAGGAACACCCTTGGTCTTCCAGGGCTCGGTGGATGATGGTAATGCCACAGTTCTTGCAGTAACCAACCCTACGGGCATTAATACTTTAACTCTGCCAGACGCATCTGGCACTTTTGCGGTATCCGCTACAGGTCCTATTGGCTTGTCTGCTGCAGGTAATATTAGCTGTGCCACCTGCGTAACTACTGCGGGCAATGGCGATATTGTTCCCGGAACAGGGATATCTCTTACCGGTACTACCACTGGTCGACTAATTGGCGCTGGGAACGTGACTTTTGCGCTTAACAACACCGGCGTTACGGCGGGGTCATATGGCTCCTCAAGCTCCGTTGCCACCTATACTGTAGATGCCCAGGGCAGATTAACTGCCGCCGGTAGCGCAGCAATTGCCATTGATGCTAGCCAAATAACTTCTGGCGTATTGCCAATTATTCATGGTGGGACTAACACCAGTACGATTGGGCCAGCCGGCTCGGTACCATATTCGGATGGAAGCTCATATAACTTTTCTGCTGCCGGTAGCGCTGGTCAAGTTCTAACAAGCGGTGGGGCTGGCTCGCCAACCTGGACGACACTTTCTGGCGTAGCGGTAACTTCAGCTACTGGTACCGCCAACCAAGTGTTGGTGAATGGTACAAGTGGTGTTGCGCAGACTGGTGCGCTTACTTTTACGACACCACAAGATATTGGTACAACTAGCAATGTCGTCTTTAATAACATTACCGCTAATGGCAACTTAATTGCTAATGGCAACTCAACTATTGGTAATACTAATACCGATCGAGCAACCTTTAATGCCGAAATATCTGGTGCTACACCTTTCGTTTTGCAAGGGGCTACTGATGATGGCAACATACTAAATATTGCCGTTTCAGACCCAACCGGCGTTAGGACTATTACATTCCCAGATGCTGATGGCACATTGGCGGTGTCCGCGACTGGCCCAATATCACTTTCTGCATCGGGCGACATTAGCTGTGCAACATGTGTTGTTACTGGTGGATCTCTCTTCACCGCAGCAGCCGACGGTGGTCCTAGCCAAGCTATCTCTCAAGGCAACACCCTTACCTTCGTAGGTGGTACTGGCTTAACTTCAGTAGCTTCAGCCACAGATAATATTACTCTTAACCTAGATAACACCGCAGTAACCGCTGGTAGTTATGGTTCGGCTAGCTCTGTTTCGACCTTTACAGTCGATGCTCAGGGTCGCTTAACCGCTGCTGGTTCTACACCAATTGCAATTAGTGCTAGTCAAATAACTAGTGGCGTATTACCAATTGCTCGAGGTGGTACTAATACTGGTGCAACTCCAACCAATGGTCAATTACTCATTGGTAACGGAACTGATTACACCCTCTCCACCATCACTGCCGGTTCTGGTGTCTCAGTAACCAATGGTGCTGGCTCTATTACCATAGATAACACTGGTGTATTAAGTATTGGTACCACTGGACCTATTACCAACACCGGTACAGCTGCTAACCCAGTTATTGCTTGCCCTACATGTTTAACCTCTGGCGGAGCCCTCTTCACTGCTGCTGCTGACTCTGGTCCTAGCCAAGCCGTATCCCAAGGCGATACCTTCTCAGTACTAGGTGGTACTGGCTTAAGCTCAGTAGCCTCAGCTACCGACAACATCACCCTCAACCTAGACAACACTGCAGTAACAGCGGG
>CAYSEY010000067.1:0-4549 GCA_964430405.1 uncultured Candidatus Saccharibacteria bacterium | reverse complement strand
ATATATCAAAATACTACTAAATTAGATTATAGCGTGGTTAGTCAATTTAAGTTTTTGTGGGGAGAAGGATCTCTGATTAGTCAACTAATGCAAAAATCTAATCAAAAAGATCCAAACGGGTATTTGAATGTAGACGGTGTGCACTATGAAGCCATTGGTAGTCAAAGGCTATCAGACTATTTCTTAGCTAGGCTAATAAACGGCACTTTTACAAAAGTATCATCATTGCCTTTGAGTATTGATTTGGCTAGCCCACTTAGTTTTAATCTAACAACGCCACCTAGTGAATTTTCAGTAAGTCAGTCTGGATCGAGTCAAAGCTGTGCAAAACAGATTGGATTTAAACAAAACAGGGATTTCAGGGGCTGTAACATTACTAGTAGTAGCCCACTCGTGTTGGCTCCTACAAATAGCCCTACTAAAACCGTACTTTTTCCAAACAAAAAACTCACAGTCTGCATAGGCTCACTAAGTAGTAATAAAGAACCGCTAATAGTTAGCTTCAGGCTCAGGGGTCAAGTTGTTGGCACGGCGAGTGCTGCATATGGAACCGCCAACGATCTTGCCAAGCTCCAGGCTTGTGGAGTTACAAACACCACCATTAATGAGGTAGATAGTATTCAGATTGCTTCCCCAGGAAGTGCAATACTGTCTACGGTTAGTATAAAAAAGGCTGAATAACATTTTTGGGTTAAATAGCTAGATATGTAGTCATTTAATAACTTTGCGTTTTACTGAGCTTTGAACATCTTCGCTAACCTCCCAGCGGGTATGGCAACGGAAGCATTGAAATCGATTGGGTATGGACTGAACATTGAACTCCTCGCAATTCGGGCAAGTGCCTCTTTCAGTTAGCCAGTCATCATAGCTATCCATGCATTGCTGTAAGTATTCTTCGTCAATAGCTAACTCGTGTTCCACGGCAAGTGTGCGAGTCAGGTTCCACGCATCCATTTCCATGGCATATAACTCAAAGTCAAAACGATAGTGAAAATGCCCGAGCTTGGAGTGCGCTACCTCGTGTAGCAACGCTAGTTTACCAGCGTTATCGGCAATTCTCCTAGGATCATAATTTACTACGTCTTCGCTGGCATCGTACGCAAAATATCCTGCCGGCAAAAACTTTTGCTGCGGATAAGCCGCAATTATATCCACTCTACCCTCCTATTTAACCCCACTATATCTTGGCCGGGCAAAGGTTGTAAATATGCAATTTGCAAATTAAGCACTTTGCGGTGTAGAATAACTCAAAATTAACGTGTGGGGGACATATGAATAAATCTAATCGAGTTAAGCTGGTGATTGCCGTACTTTTAATTGCAGTAGTTGCTATCGCTACAGTGAGCTATGGTAACTCGCAGCGCAAAAAAGTAGCTAATAATGACCCCACTCAGAGCTCATTGCCTACTATTCAGGATGCTCAGAAGGATCAGAATAATCCAAGTAAACCAGGTGAATCACAGCCAAGCCAGCAGAAGCCTACAGCCGATCAAAGCCAACCCTCTAGCTCGGCTCCAGTAGTTAACAATCCGACTCAACAGTCGGTGCAGCCACAGCTAACACAAGGGCGGACTCCGGCAACTGGCCCAGAAGACCACTTATTGCCTGTTGTATTGCTTGGGGTGATGAGTGGCCTATATTTGGTTAGTTTGCGCAAGGCTCGCAAACCTCAATAGCTTTGACAATCAGGTGTAAATCAGTTATAGTTTAGCTAAACGATTTGCAAAGTAAAACTTTGCTCTTGTTCGTTTTAACGCTATAAATCCTAAGGAGAACAATTAAATATGCCAAGTCAATCTGTTTCGATGGATGATCTTTTAGCAGATCAGACCATCAAAGCTCTTAATATTGAAGATGTTGTGGAAGGAACTGTGCTTGCCAAAGATCGTCGTGAAATATGGCTTGATCTGGGCGCTTACGGTACTGGTGTGGTTTCAGGTCGTGAAATAGAACATACAGCCAAAGAAATGCAAATTGGCGATGTGGTTTCAGCATCTGTAATCGACACCGATGGTGATGATGGAAATATACTGCTTAGCCTTAAAAGGGTCGCTAAGGAAAAGGGCTGGGATGAGCTCGAAAACCGTGCAAAAAGTAAGGAAGTATTTGGTATTGTGCCCTTTGATGCTAATAAGGGCGGAATGCTAATCGAAATCGATGGAGTTCGTGGCTTTTTGCCGGTTAGTCAGCTATCGGCCGAGAATTATCCTCGAGTAACTGGGGCCGATAAAGATGAAATATTACACCGTCTAAATAGCCTAATAGGCAGAACTCTAATGGTCCGTATTTTGGATATCGATCGAAAGCAAGGAAAGCTGATCGTTTCTGAAAAAGAAGCACAAAGAGAATTCACAGAAGGTAAGATCGCTGCTTTTAAGGTTGGCGATACTATTAAGGGTATTGTAACCGGCGTAGTTGACTTTGGTGTATTTGTGAATGTCGATGGTATAGAGGGGTTAGTGCATATTTCTGAAATAGCATGGGATCGTGTAGACAACCCTAGTAAGTATGTTAAGGTTGGCCAAGAGGTAGAAGCGGTAATTATTGCAATCGACCAAGACAAGCTATCGCTTTCGATTAAACAGCTTACTGATGACCCTTGGCAAAAAGAAATCTCTGGCTATAAGGTAGGCGACGAGATCGATGGTAAGGTAACACGCATTACGCCATTCGGTGCTTTTGTACAGGTTAGTTCTGTTATTGAAGCTTTGGTGCATATCTCGGAGTTATCTGATGAGCACGTAACCGATCCTAACTCCCTGGTAAAAGTTGGTGAAACTAAAAAGTTTCGAGTAATAGCTATTGACCCAGAGCAACACAAGTTATCTCTTAGTATGAAATCGGAATCTACAAAATCATCCAAGAGCTCAGCTAAACCAAAGACCGAAACAAAAGAGGACTAAGTCGGTGGTGGGCCAAGCAGCACAAGGATCGATTCGTAGCTGTAAGGCGTGCCATGAGCGTAAACCAAAAAGTGAATTGCAGCGTTGGGCGCTAGGTGATGACGGTAAACCAGGTATTGATAATAAGAAGGCATTTGATGGTCGCGGTGCATATGTTTGTTCTCAAGATTGCTATAATAAGATTGATAAACAGTTAAATAGAATGTTATTAAGGAGGCCAAACCGATGAGTGAAGAAATCAAGAAGATAGAAATACCAGCAGTTATTAGTGTTGGTGAATTTGCAGCTTTACTCGGCAAAGGTCCCGCAGCAGTGGTTGGTGAACTAATGAAGAACGGTGTGATGGCAACCATAAACGAGCAGATAGATTTTGACACTGCTCAAATCATTGGTACCGAACTCGGCTTTGAAATTGTTCCAAAAGCTGCTGAGGAAGAAGCTAGACCCAATGACAACGCAGAAGGTGAGCAGTCTGTGCGTCCTCCGGTGGTTGCAGTAATGGGCCATGTGGATCATGGTAAAACGAGTCTACTAGATGCTATTCGTAGCGCTGAAGTCGCAGCTGGCGAAGCAGGTGGCATTACTCAGCATATTGGCGCCTATCAGGTTGTTAAAAATAAACGCACAATTACCTTTTTAGACACACCTGGCCACGAAGCCTTTTCGGCACTACGTGAACACGGCGCAAAGATTGCTGATATAGCGATAATAGTTGTAGCTGCCGATGACGGCGTAAAGCCTCAAACTCGCGAGGCAATTGATCATGCAAAACAGGCTGGGGTTAATCTAGTAATCGCTATTAACAAGATTGATAAAGAAGGCGCCGACGCCAATCGAGTTAAACAAGAACTCTCGGAAATAGACGTAATACCAGATGATTGGGGTGGTGATATTCCTTGCGTCGAAGTATCAGCTAAGGAAGGTAGCGGAATAGATAAGCTACTTGAGGTAGTTTTATTGGTAGCTGATATTGTCGAGACTCAAGCACGCAATGAAGGTCCCGCCAGGGGAGTAGTAATTGAATCTCACCTTGATACTGGCAAAGGGCCAATTGTTACTTTGCTAATACAGGAAGGTACCGTAGAAGCCGGTGATTGGATTATTGCTGGAGCGAGTTTTGGAAAGATTCGTACTATGGAAGACTTCAAGGGTCAAAAACTTAAGCAAGCCGGCCCGTCTATGCCGGCTGTTGTGTCAGGATTAAAATCTCTACCAGAATTCGGCAATTGGTTCGAACAGGTGAAGAGCGAAAAAGAAGCTAAAGATTGGGTATCGCGCCAACAACGCAAACAGAGCATTAAGTCAGTTACTTCGCTTAAGAGTGTTACAGCTCAAGATATTGCAAATGCGGTTACAGAAGGCGAAGTAAAAGAGTTGCCAGTTGTGGTTAAGGCCGATGTACAGGGTTCGCTCGAATCTCTAATTTCGGCACTCGAGCAAAGTGGTAATAACGAAGTCCGAGTTAAAATTGTTGCTTCGGGAGTAGGCGATATTGCTGAGAGCGACGTTCAGGCAGCTACGGCTGCAGGTGCTTTAATTCTTGGATTCAACATTAGTATTAGCGGGCAAGTTAATCAGATGGCTAAACGGCTTGGTGTTGAATTTAAACTATATAAGGTAATCTATGAATTACTTGATGATGTTCG
>CAYSEY010000066.1:4125-4559 GCA_964430405.1 uncultured Candidatus Saccharibacteria bacterium | reverse complement strand
TTGCTCAGGACGATCAGGCTACACCTGATTATTATCAGCAATCTCGTACCAGTCGACCCGACCAAGTGCCGTACTGAGAAGATCCCCGTTCATGCCAATGCTTTCATCGACATCGAGAACAAACCGCACATAGCTTTCAAGCTCTTCGGCTTGTTCGGCGACAGTATCAAAGTTCTTGATAACTTCGCATAACTGACGGTAGTAGCACTCCTCGTTGGTGAGCCACAAGTTGACTACCCACGTTTCGCGGTTCGTCCACCCATTGTAAGTATTAGTTTGTATTGCCTCGCATACGCTTTGCATATGATCCTCCTTTACGTTTACGTAACGGTGTCAAAACACAGTGCCGCATGGCAAAGCTGTCAAGGCTGGAGATTCACCTTAAGATATTCATTAGAAGGAAGACAGTCTGTATCTTAGGGCCGAATAATACC
>CAYSEY010000066.1:2066-4045 GCA_964430405.1 uncultured Candidatus Saccharibacteria bacterium | reverse complement strand
AAGATAAAGAAGGAAAATATCACGTTTTCTAAATGTTTTTTATTTAATCTTTGTATGCTTCATTTAATCAACGAATGGAAAAGCATCGAGTAATATAGGCCTACGGTAGACATTAACTCTCTTAATAATTTATAACGTGGTGTTATATCAGCAGGCGTTGACACTAACATGGCTGCAGGCAAAACAGGTCGTGAATGGGTTCTAGAAGCTGGTAAAAGAATTGGTCTCACCGAAGTAGAAATCGAAGATATGTTGCGGGCGGGTGTCGAAAAGACCAGCGAGCTCTCGGCCACATCGTAAGTGACCGAAACTTTCAATTATGTTACTATTACAGCATTAAGCTAAGAATAAAAATATGCCAGAAAAGTCAATCCCAACAGATGGTGAGCAATTTTTAGAAAATGCACAACAAGCTGCCCAACAGCTTGTATCGGGCATGCCCGATACAACACCCTTAGATAACCCCGATGATACAGCTACCTCATCTTATGAGCATGCCTATAAATTGCTTGGACGCGTAGAAGAGGCTCAGCGACATCGCATTGCCACACAAATGGGGCAAGTAGTAGATCTTGGGGTCAGCCCTGAAGCAGAATCTTCTGAGATTAAGCCAGAGAAGTATCAGTCACAGCTAACCGAGGAGTGCATCAAGCATATAGGAACATACTTCTCGGGTGCTTATGATCCAGAAAAAACAGAAGATGAGGTTTGGACAAAAGCAATAGAAATGGCAATAGATGGTCGGTATGAGATGCAGCCCAATGTCGGGAGTCGCGGTGCAGCCGTTGTTATGTCTGTGTTGTCTGGGGTAGAGCTTAATGACTGGCAGAAACTTACATGCCTTAGAGGAAGTCGATTTTACGCGGGTGTTGCTGCTTGGAGCGAGGCAAATAGTCAATACCAGCCAGTTTCTATTGATGAAGCCAAGTTTGCCCAAGATCTAATAGACCAAGGTGAGGCACAGGTTCTCGTAGATGAACTCGATCGATTCAGGTCATTACCGGCTAGCCTTGCGTACGAATTGGTAGATACATACCCCGCTGTAGTTAGAAATCTCGCCAGTTTCGAAGACCCGGATTATAATTTACTGGCGCATAAGTTGCTCGATTCGGGCAACATGCCTGAACTGTTCGGTAGTTTAGATGACTTTAAGAACCTTGACAATGATATAGTTGATACGTTTTTGAATACGGGTAGTATGGCTGATATTTGCGCGGTAGCACAAAACCTGTCAAGTTTTGAGAATCCAGATTATCAAAAAGTTGCCGATGAACTTACAAAAGGTAATAACCCTATAAACATAGGTTACCTTGCTAGTTTTCTTCCTAACTTCAAGAACCTTAATAACGAGACCGCTCAGGCGTTACTTACATATTACCCGCACGATGCTGTTGCAAATAGAGGCGTCTTTAATGATCTTACGATTGAGCAAATTGCAGATGCAGTCGTTGAGCGACATGGTCAAGTTATCTTTGATCGCATCAAGGATTTCTCTAATGAAGAACGTGGCTACCTGGCGCAACGGATAATGAGCGCCGGAACAGCATACGCTGAAAAGCTAATACCGCAGCTTGAGGACTTCAAAGATACTACCTTGGACGAAGCTGCTTTGGTAAATCTGTTCATAGATTATAAGCCAGAAGTTTTACTGAATAACTTGGAGCATTTTACCAGCCCGGATACTGAACGAATTGTTGATGCTGCTCTCGAGCAAAAACTCTTTTCTCAAGTTGCCGTAAATCTTCCAAAACTGAGCGACCTTAAGCTAGATGTTGCACGGAAGTTAATCGAACAAGATAGCGCAGGAATATATGCCGTTATCGCTCAGCATGCTGATGCATTTCATGATCCAATTCAAGCACTAGGTCTCATACCAGATGATGTCTGGATGCAACCAGACTTTGCGGATGCAGTTATTGAAAATATTGCAAAATATAACCTGCCCTCAGATGCACTCAATGATTTTATAACTAAGTGCG
>CAYSEY010000066.1:836-2056 GCA_964430405.1 uncultured Candidatus Saccharibacteria bacterium | reverse complement strand
AAACTACTCAACCGCCCAAAAAATTAAACAACTTGATTTAATAGCTATGGGCTTGGACCAAGAGGCTATTGATACGCTCATGGCTCATATAGCCACATTGAAGCCTGTAGCCAGAGGGGTGGCTAAAGAAAACCCTTACGAGGCAGAGTCAGGTAGCATTGACATCGTAACGCTCTCAAAACCAGGCACTGAATCTCATGCCCTTGGATCAAAAATATCTAAACTACTGCGTGAAGCTAAAGACGATGCCGAGCATCCATTTAGCCATGTATCTCATTTGGTAGATTCATACTACAAAATATTAACCAGACGGACTCAGGAAAAACCCGAGTATGGCGATGTACTCGGTGAAGAGTCGGGAAGCTCAACTAATTCTATGTATGCAACATATAGACGATTAGCTGCTGATTTTATCGCTATGGAATTTGTTGCCGACAAAGACTTAGAACGTACGCTTGGTGATGCTTCAAAGGCTGACTGGGAAGCGCTGGACACTAAGCTCGCAAACGCCTTAGACGAAGCTAACCAGAAATTTCTAGATGTGCTTCGAACTGACGTACCCTACTATGACAAGCTCTTTACGGAGTGGGACGCAAAGCGCCTTGGGCAGAAAGACTTTCAGGAAGTATTTCTAGGCAGAGATGGAGTTTATGCATATATCGGCAGACGAGCCCAAATTCAAGCTCGTAAGAGATTTGCGGGACTTGAGGGCGAAGAACATGATACAAATATGCCGACATACCTTGTCTACCCTCGTGACTTTCGCGATAACTTAACTACCGAAACCAAAGACGTATATTTACGGCAAAATATTCCTAATCCACAGGCAGCTCATTACTACGATACTGGTTTCACTGGAACAGTACCACAGGATATCATGAAAGTGCTTGGGCTCAGCGAAGCAGACTGGGACGAAAGAATTAGATTACTATCTGGTACAAAAAGAGATCGGACGGTACTGGGCCTAGAGGGTAGCGAGAACGAACGCCACCAGATCGTTAACACCATCGAATATAATGTTAAAAACGAAAAGACCGCTTCTGGTCTGTATCAAGATGAGAACGACGAGCTTCAACCGTACGCCGAGCCAACGTCACCTGGTGATAGACTCCAGTTTGCGCTTGTGCAACAAGCTTTGCATCGCCACTACTACGTAAAAGAAATGGAAGCACTTCGAGGTAAAGAAACGCGTATAGCCATGACGGCTAACAGCCTACAGA
>CAYSEY010000066.1:0-826 GCA_964430405.1 uncultured Candidatus Saccharibacteria bacterium | reverse complement strand
AGAGTGGCGAGCTACGGTTAAGTACTGAACTAGATGATACTCAAAAGCAGCAACTAACTGAATTTTTCGACCACGACAATATTGGGCAAAGGTTATTATCAGGAGCAAAACAAATAAAGATCAGCGACCCAAGTGATCCTTATCCTGATGAGGCAGTGTTTGAGATTCCTCTTGCTGGTACGGACGGTGTGATTGTTAAGAGTGTCGTGACAGATAAGCAGCAAGGCCCATTGGATGAATTTGAAGCATTACTACTACTTCAGAAAGTTGGTGTTGACTCACCGAAACCTCTAGGAAGAATTTTTACTGACGGCCAACATGGCTTCGTGATTATGGAAAAATTACCAGGAATAAGTGGTAGGGCTATTCAGCAGTACTTCGACGAGAACAATATTGCGGAAGAACATCAACAAGGCATACTTGCATATACTAAAGATAAGATGCAGGAAATTGCCGAGACAATCCGTCGAGATACCGGCCTCGATAAGCCATGGCGACTTAAGGACTTTATGATCGTATTTCATGACACCTTTGTAGGCGGTCACCCAATGGTAGAGAGAATGCTACCAATTGATTTTGAGAGAGCTAATGTTTTTGACCCTCAGCGCCCGCAAAGCATTGAGATCTAACCAAACTTCTGGTCGCGATCTTGTGTTTTGCGAGTTATTGCACGTTGTTCTTTTGACTTAAAGAGTTCGATGGGTTTGTTCGGTACGTACACTGAGAGAGTTACGGAAAGGAAAGATCACATCTTCGTGTATAATGGTTTTTAAGAGGTTTGTGTCGAGTGCATACTTGCGAGAGGGCATAAGCCTCTTTTATGTAC
>CAYSEY010000065.1:0-4609 GCA_964430405.1 uncultured Candidatus Saccharibacteria bacterium | reverse complement strand
TTCCGATCTAAGGTCGCTGTGGTGCCTAGTCAGCCAGGCGAAAAGATTGACATGGGGCTAGTAATATTTGGATTAACCCGCCAAATATCTAACTTGAATAGTGATATACAATTGCCAGTTACAAGCGTTACTCCTAGCCGAACTACTGAGGCTCTAGAGCGCCAAAGACAATCCGTAGAGTCTACAATCAAAACACCCATAACTCTAACTTATGGCGGAAAAAGCTGGGAAATCAGCCAACAACAACTGCTCGACTGGTTGTATCTGGATATTAAAGATGGCCCATTAGCCGAGGATGTACTAAGTAGATACTACACAATCCCCGCTCAACTTAATGACTTCCAGGTAGAAAAGAGTAATGTAGTTAACTTCCTAAATGGAGTTGCCAGCGAGGTTAACCAAGAAGCGGTCGATGCAACCTTAACTATAAGTGGTGGTAAGGCATCGGTGTTCAAACAAAGCCGTGATGGTAAGGCAGTAGATATTGAAGGTAATACCAAGGCCATACTGGAAGCTATTAAAACTACTAATTCAGAGCTAATTGCTTTGAAAGTTGATGTCAAAAAAGCCGAAGTAAGTGACGAGAACATCGATAACCTAGGGATTAAGGAGTTAATAGGCGAAGGTGTTAGTTACTTCCCTGGTAGTACCGGAGCTCGGTTGCAGAATATTCGAGTTGGCACCAGCCGATACCAAGGTGTAATGCTTAAGCCAGGCCAAGTATTTAGTTTTGGCGAAATACTTGGTGAAGTAGGTGCAGCTCAAGGCTACGCTGAGAGTAAGGTAATTCTAGATGGCCGACAAGAGTTCCAATACGGTGGTGGATTGTGCCAGGTAAGCTCTACGGTGTTTAGGGCAGCCTTAAATGCCGGGTTGCCGATTCTACAAAGAACCAATCACTCCTTCCAAGTAAGTTACTATACAGAGCCTTACGGTGTACCGGGAGTGGACGCAACCATATACTACCCTGATGTAGATTTTAAATTCAAAAACGATACAAGTAAGCATATATTGATTCAGACCGAATTCTCCGGCACCACTCTAAAGTTCAGACTGTACGGTACGAAGGAAAAAGAAGGTAAGATACGTGGTCCATTCTTCAATTTTGGTAGCCTCAACCCTAACGAGCCTAGCCAAACTACCTTCTACCGAGATGTAATTGTTAATGGCCAAGTAGCTAAGACTGATACCTTTAATACTTACTACAAATCAGCGTTAGACTTCCCTACTAGCAACTAAGAATACTAGTAGTTAGTGTTTTTCATTGTTTTAGTTCATCCATGTCTGACTATCTAAAAATCAGAAAGATCAAATTGGTTCTTTGCTTCTGGTTATTTTCAGCCAAGTCCGGCTCGGCTGGACCGAACCCCTTGCGGGTCGTTCTGAAAAAACAGAAAGAAGAAGTTATTTGATTGCTTATTGATTTTTAGCAGGAGAGAACCCTTTTGAATACTTTTGGGGTTATCAAAAGTATTAAATACGTTAATAAAAAGTTGTTTTCTATCATTTTCCACTTTTGATGGCAAAAGTAGAGTAAAACCACCAGCCCTCTAGTTCGTCTCAGAAGTGCTCAGCTAGCGCTCATTTCCTGTTCTGCGTAGCTCACCTTCGGCGAGACACGTACTCGAGCAGGAGCATTCAAGCTTCTTCACTTTCTGATCTTCCAGGGCTGGGGATCAAAGTTGAGTTATTTGCCGATACAAAAGTTGCGGAAGATAGAATCAATTATTTGTTGGTTCGCTTGATCACCGGTAAGTTCATTTAGCTTAATAATGATCAACTCTATCTCGGCGCTAACTATGTCATTGCTCAGGCTCTGAATACTATCTAAAAGATCAACAAGTGAATTTTCCACACTACTTAATATATCCACCTGACGTTGGGTTAAGATATTCATATCACCAACCACCTGAGTACCTGTGAGCTTTTTAATTTGTTCAATTAAACCTTCTATACCTTGGTTATTCTTAGCACTCAATGCTAATCCAGTGCTTGGCTTCTTAATATCTGATTTTGTATGTACCTCTAATGACTTTGTAGGCGCAATTAACTTATCTAAGCCGCTATTTTTTATAAACTGCTCGGTTGGCTTTTGTTTGCCTGGTTCAATAAGAACTAAAACAACATCAGCACCTTCTACAGCCCGAGTAGTTCTCTCGATGCCAATAGCTTCCACCTCATCCGGGTTATCATTTAATCCTGCTGTATCTGTAAAGATATAGTTAACTCCGTCGATTTCGATATTTTCAGAGATAGTATCACGCGTAGTGCCGGCAACATTAGTAACAATGGAGCGCTCATAGCCCAGTAAGGAGTTGAGTAGCGTACTTTTGCCGGCATTAGGCAAACCTACTAATGCAACATGAATACCACTATGTAGCTTTGGTAGTAGCTCGGAGTTAGCCTTGAGTAAGTTAATTTCCTTAACTACAGCAGTCAGCTTATTTACAATCGATCCTTTATCAATCAAAGGCAGGTCTTCTTCTGAGAAATCCATATCTGCCGCTATACTAGCACTTAAGCTAGTAAGGTCATCTCTAATCTGTTTAATCTGAATACTAAACTCACCAGCTAACTGACGAGTGGCTAGCTTGGCAACCTGAGTGTTCTCAGCAGAAACTAACTCCATAATCGCTTCAGCCTGGGTAATATCGATCTTGCCGTTGTAGTAAGCTCGCTCACTAAACTCACCTGGCTTAGCCGGCTCAACTCCAAGCTGGGATAACTCGGATAGTATTTGCTTTTTTACAACCTCAGAGCCATGACAATGAATCTCCAACATATCTTCACCGGTAAATGAATGTGGCGCAGCAAAATATACGGCCATAGAATGATCAATTTTTTGTGATTTACTGTACAGCCATACTGGCGAAAGTTTGTTAGCCTGTGGCTTTTTGGTGAGCTTGGTTAGACTTTTGTAAACATCCAAACTAGCTGACCCACTAACTCTTATAATAGCAATAGCGCCCCTCCCAGGCGCTGTAGCGATAGCTGTAATTGTGGTGGACATAATTACCTCTTACTAATTACAATGTGTCGATCAATCCCTTCGCCTTCGCTCTCGGTGATGATATCTGAATCATTAGCAAGTTGAGTGTGGACTGCCCTGCGCTCAAATGAATTCATAGGTTTTAGGTGTTGTGGTTCACCACTCTCACGGGCTTTATCGGCAGCTTCTTGTGCAGCGGCCTGAACCTTCTCGACCCGCTCCTTTTTATAACCCGCGATATCAATTCCAACATAGCCAGCCTCATAATCACCATGTCGATAGATAGTATTTACTAAGCCTTGCAAGGCTCTTAGATTCTCACCTTGTTTGCCTATCAATAATGCCGAATCGTCACTACTAATAGTTAAGTAAACTGGTTCATCTGATTCTATTTCGACAACCGCAGCAATACCCATATTTGTAAGTATGGTTTCGGCAACACTCTTGGCTTCAACAGCCGACACTACTTACCGCCCTTTTTTAGCTTAGTAGTAACTTTTGGCTTAGGAAGCTTCTTGGTAGACTTTTGCTTGCCTTTACTTACAACCTTTACCACATTAGCTTCTTCCATCACATCCACTTCTTTGTGCATAATTAGCCATTGCTGACCAATCGATATAACGTTTGTGGTGATCCAGTATAGTGGTAGGGCAGCCGGTAGGCTCCAAGCAATAAACACTGTAAGCGCTGGGAATGTGTAATTCATCATGGCGGTCATTTGGGCTTGCGGATCCTTACTATCAGTCTTCTGCTTACGCGGCGTAATCATCTTCACCTGGATGAATTGAGTTAATCCAGCGATAATCGCTAAAATTGCACTAGGTTTGGTCATCGGTAGAATGCCGAGTAAGGTTGAGTTAAACGGTATCTGGCCAGACAAAACTTGCTGGATATAAGGAAGGTTTTCTACAGGCGCATAAAGTATGTTTGCAACCTGATTAATATCACCTGTAGCTCGTTGAAAAACGATAAACATCGCAATTAGAATAGGGAACTGGAGTAGAGCTGGTAGGCAAGCTGAGAATGGACTTACTTCCTTTTCTTTATACAACTCCATTAACATTGCCGATTCTTTCTGCTTATCACCGCCGGCTTTTGCTTTAACCTTTGCAATATCTCCTTGTAAGGATTGCATCTTCTTTTGGCTATGCAACTGTTTATTAGCTAGTGGCCACAATAATAATCTTATAACTACCGTAAATAGAATAATCGCGATACCAAAATCATGACCAGGTATAATCCCGTAAATAAAGAATAAAGCATTAACCAGTGGTGCTATTAAAACTGCATCAAAAATATTTCCAACTATTTGCACTATTTGTACTCCTCAATATATTTATAGTCCACACTCGGTTTGGACAATGGGTTACATTTTACTATACGGAGTATACTTATACCAACACCTTTAACCGAGCCGTGCTTTTGAATGGCTAGCTTAGAGTATTCGCTACAGGTTGGGTAATGCCTACAATATCCATATGGATAAAGTGACTTTCGGGGACCATGATCTGGAGAAAGGGTCTTTTGGTAAGTATTAATAGTGCCGATTAGTAGTCGCTTCACAATTTGATACCACCTAGTAGCTGCCTAAGTTCAGTATTAAGCTCTGTGGAACTTAAT
>CAYSEY010000064.1:252-4744 GCA_964430405.1 uncultured Candidatus Saccharibacteria bacterium | reverse complement strand
ATACTCGTAAAGGAGTGATTGAGAATGTTATTAAACTTAGCAATGGAAGAGCTAGGGTGGGTGGCGTTTTAAGCTTGGTATTCTTGGTAATTGCTTTGTTGATTATCTTCAATACAATTCGCATGGCGATCTTCACTCGCCGTGAAGAAATCGAAATAATGAAGCTTGTTGGTGCAACCAAGTGGTTTATCCGAGGGCCATTTATCGTTGAAGGTTCCTTGTACGGGGTATTTGGGGCTACTATAGCGATTGTCGCATTAGTTCCAATTAGTCGGGCGGTAATGCCATTCTTAGTTGATAAGCTTAATGCCGGCGCAACGGTTGATTATTTTGCTGCTAACTTATGGCTTATAGTTCTTTGTATGTATGGTCTAGGAATACTGATTGGAGCCATTTCGAGCTGGTTAGCTATTTCGCGACATCTCAAGCTCTAAATAAGCCGATTAAAAGTATCGAAATTTTTTGCTCGTTGTGGTATAATAGTTATGTTTTAAAGGAGGGTGACTACTTGAATCAGATAAAAACAAAGATAGGCGCAGTAATAGGCATTATTGCCGTTTTTGTTTCTATGCTTGTCATAATGACTCCAAGGGTAGCTCAAGCTGATCAGTTTGATGAGCAGATTGCGGCACTCAAGAAGAAGGTTCAAGAAACCCAGGCGGCTGCTGATGGCAAGGCCAACGAAGTAAGTACTCTTAAGGGAAAGATATCTAGTATTGAAGCTGAGATCTCCGCTGCCCAACATCAATTAGATTTGACTAATCTTGAGATTCGCAAAACTCAAGCCGATATTGAACGTAGCAACCAAGAGATGGAACGACAAAAGGATATCTTGCGTGATAACCTTCGCATGATCTACAGGCAAGGCAATATTAATCCACTAGAAGTAATCGCGTCTAGTAAAAATCTCAGTGACTTTGTATCACAGCAACAATATTTGGGGGCTATAAAGAATAAGGTAGATGATAACGTAGATAAAATTGAGAAGCTGAAGAAAGAACTTGATGACAAGAAGGGACAACTTAACGCTCAGTCCACTCAGCAAAAGACGACCGTTGACCAAATATCTGCTAAGCGAGCAGAACAATCTAGCTTGTTAGCCCGTACGCAAGGCGAAGAATCTAACTATCGCAAGATTGCCGAGGGAGACAATGCTAAGATTGCTGAGCTTAGGCGTCAACAAGCCGCAATAATTAGCTCTTATTCTAGCAACGTAAAATATGGTGGCAGTGGTGGTTATCCATGGGCGGGGGCACCATTTCCTAACAGTATTCCTGATCCGTGGGGGATGTATCAGAGACAGTGTGTTAGCTATACAGCCTGGAAGGTGGCCTCTACTGGCAGGAATATGCCATATTGGGGCGGGCGAGGTAATGCTTCGCAGTGGCCAAGTAACGCTCGGGCAGCAGGGATACCTGTTGACGGTAATCCGCGCGTAGGTGATGTAGCAATATCTTCAGCTGGTTACTATGGTCATGCTATGTATGTCGAAGCGGTTTTGGGTAATGGCAAGGTCAGAGTTAGTCAGTATAACGCCAACTGGGATGGAGCATACTCAACTAGCGATGTATCCATATCGGGGCTACAGTTTATACACTTTTAGTTAGGCCAATATGGAAAAAACACAATCACCAAAACGTAATTCGAATTTTGTAAAATACCTTGTTGTAGGATTAAGTGGTTTTGTATTTGGACTAATTGTTTTTGGTGCTGTCAATTTCGTACTTACCTCGACGGCCAATAAGAATCAACTTGATACCACTTTATTATTTAGAGTTCAATCCATACTTGAACAGAAATTTGATGGCGAGATAGATACCAAAAAACAATCTGAAGGTGCTGTGGCTGGTTCTGTAGCCGCGCTTGGTGATCCGTATACTGTGTATCTTGATGAAAAATCCAATCAAGAATTAAGTAGCGACTTGAAGGGAGAATTGTCTGGAATTGGCGTAGAAGTTGGACAAAAGAATGGTAAATTGACTGTAATTGCTCCGATCGATGGTACCCCAGCTGCAAAGGCTGGAATTCGATCTGGAGATTATATTGCGGCAATCGATGGAGTAGATTCCCGAACGCTGACTGTTGATGAAGCAGTTACAAAAATTCGAGGCGAGAAGGGCACTAAAGTTAAGCTAACTATTGTGCGTGGCAGTGAGCAACCAAAGGAAATCGAAATAACTCGTGAACTTATCAATGTTCCAAGTGTGAGTTATGAGATGAAACCGGGCAACATAGGCTATATTAAAATCCGTCGGTTTGGCGACGATACATCCGCATTAGTGCGTTCAGCCGCGAGCACCCTCAACTCACAAGGTGCAAAAGCGGTTGTGGTTGATGTGCGAGATAACCCTGGCGGATACTTACAGACTTCAGTCGAGGTTGCATCGCAGTTTATGAGCGAAGGAGTGGTTGTAGAGGAACGATCCAAGCACAGCAAGGATAAGGCCTTAAGTGCTCAAGCTGGAGGCCTTATGACCGATATTCCTGTAATACTATTAGTCAATAACGGTAGCGCTTCTGCATCTGAAATACTTGCAGGTGCCTTAAAGGATAATAATCGAGCCAAGCTAGTAGGCGAAAAGACTTACGGCAAGGGTAGCGTTCAGGAAGTAGTCTGTTTAAGTGGCAACACGCTGTTTGGTTCAGACTGCAAAGGTGCAGCTCTAAAAGTAACTGTGGCTCACTGGTACACTCCAGACGGAGTAAATATTAGTAAGGAAGGTATTAAGCCCGATATTGAAGTTAAGTTAACCAATGAAGATTACGATGCTGGACGCGACCCTCAGCTCGAAAAAGCATTAGAAACAGCAAGAAGTTCGAACTAATTAACAATAATTATTGACGCCCAATACTCAAGGGAGTTATGATAGTTCTTAAGATTAATGTGGGGGAGGGGTATGAAAACAAAACATAAAACAAAGTACATTTTCGTTACAGGAGGTGTTATTTCAGGTCTCGGGAAGGGTATTACAGCTGCTTCAATCGGCAAAATACTTTCATCACGAGGCCTTTTGGTTACAATGCAAAAATGCGATCCCTACTTGAATTTAGATGCTGGTACACTCAACCCGGCGGAGCATGGTGAAGTATTTGTTACTAAAGATGGAGGTGAGACAGACTTAGACTTGGGTCACTATGAAAGATTTATTGATCGCGAGCTAACAAAAAAATCATCGACTATGAGTGGCAAAATATATAGCAAAGTACTTTCTGATGAACGCAAAGGTATGTTTTTGGGTAAAACTGTACAAATCATCCCGCATATTACAAATGAAATAATGAACCAAATCATCGCTTCGGGAGAAGGTAGTGATGTGCACATCGCTGAGGTAGGGGGTACTGTAGGCGATTATGAAGCAATGGCTTGGATTGAGGCTCTGAGACAGATGAAACGGCGCGTAGGAGCAGAGAATGTTTTGTATGCGCACGTTGTGTATGTTCCATACCTCAGTATCAGTAAGGAGTTTAAGACTAAGCCAGCTCAAAACAGTGTACGTGATTTGCGTGAGGCGGGTGTACAGCCAGACGTATTATTTATTCGCTCTGATAGCCCAATTAATGCCGAGGCGTTTGATAAGATGAGCCTCTATTGTGATGTCGATAAGGATGCCATAGTAGCATTACCCAATTCCAATACGGTCTATGAAGTACCTTTACGTATGGAGGATTCTGGTATTGGTAATTATATATGTTCTAAGCTCTCAATGTCTTGTCGAAAGCCTGATCTCAAAGAGTGGAGTAGATTGGTGGATAAAATTAAAGCGCCAAAGAACAATCTTAAAATAGGGGTAGTTGCAAAATACTTATCCAACGAAGACACCTATTTAAGTGTAACTGAGGCGATTCGTGCCGCAGGATGGCACCATAATATTGATGTTGAAATTGTATGGATTGATTCAGAGAAAGTAAGTCTCGACGAAAGGGTTTTGACTAGTATCGACGGCATAGTTGTGCCAGGAGGGTTTGGTAATAGAGGGCTTGAAGGCAAGATATTAGCAGCTCGCTTTGCTCGACTTAATAAAATTCCATATTTAGGCCTCTGCCTGGGAATGCAGGTAGCTGTTATAGAGTTCGCCCGTGAGGTACTAAACGACCAGAGCGCCAACAGTACAGAGATGGACCCCGAAACAAAACATCCTGTAATACACATTATGCCTGATCAAATCGGTGTTGATTTGGGTGGTAGTATGCGACTTGGTGACTACAAAGCTAAGCTAAACAAAAAATCACGCTCATACCTTGCATATCAAAAGCCTAGTATTGTTGAGCGTCATCGACATCGTTATGAATTCAATAATGACTACAGAGATATTCTCGAACCAGCAGGGTTGGTAATTGCTGCTACATCGCCAGATGGAAATCTTGTCGAGATTGTGGAGCACCAAAATCACCCATTTTTTGTAGCTAGTCAATTTCATCCAGAGTACAAATCTCGGCCGAACCTTCCTCACGAGCTTTTCAAAGATTTCGTTGCTGCTATAAAATCAAATAA
>CAYSEY010000064.1:0-242 GCA_964430405.1 uncultured Candidatus Saccharibacteria bacterium | reverse complement strand
AAGCCCGAGTAAAAACAAAAACAGGGCGCGAGACCGCCCAGTCTTTGTAGTTATTTGTAATAACGTTATTCGGCGCTAAGAACGCTTACTACTGATCTGCGTTGAGAGTTTCCGGTGAATGCGGTTTTGCGGACTGTCTTAAATTCTACTGAACCGGCCTTGAGAGCAAATAGTGTGTGATCTTTACCGATTCCGACGTGTGAGCCAGCAACAAATTTGCTTCCACGTTGTCGAATAATAAT
>CAYSEY010000063.1:689-4881 GCA_964430405.1 uncultured Candidatus Saccharibacteria bacterium | reverse complement strand
TCTTTGAAATTTTCTGATTTCGGTGGTAAATCGAAATCTTTTGGTAATACAGAAGAGCACCTAAAGAGCTTTCTTGGCCTAGATAGCACCCCTTTACCAGTAATTAGCAATTTCACCATCTTTTCAATGCTCGGTATAACACTATTGTTTTTGACATATCCCTCGCCGTACTCAAGTGATACCCCACTTTTAAACTGTGCTATTAGTGATTTACTTCCATTCTCCATTAGCACGATCTCTTTAGAACTGCATTGATTCAATATCTGTCTGGTTCCCTTGTTATAGTTAGTAATTATTGGTGTAAAATCTAGCGGTGATGTTGTCGTGTGTATATCAATTATATAACTGCTGGGGTCAATCACTCTAAGTAGGCTTGATGCTAATCTATTTTCATAATCCCCTTGTGGATTACCTGGAAAAACCCTATTCAGGTCACTATCAATAAAACGCTTATTTTCTTTCAATGCCTTTTCATTAGCTAAAATTAGGCTTAAACCGGTAAATTCATCTAGTCTGTCGGCAAAATAGTCAAAAACGTCACTACCGAAAACCTCATTGCCATGCACACAGCAAACCAATGTAACTTTGTGTCTTGGTTCATTAGAATTTTTTAATATTTTCATTATTATCTCCTTGTTAAATGTGGCGTGGCGGTATGGAGCGGGGCCGATTGGCCCCGCTCCATCATATGTCAGTGCCTACTAGTGCTCGCCGAAGCAAAAGACTGCGTCGGCACGCTCGAAGTCGCACATACCATCCCACCAAGATTGGATCTTGGGATTACGATGGTTTGGCTTCGTCCCGTAAAGTGGCTGTCCATAGAAACCTTTCGCCACCGGATAGCTGGCGCTGACCTCAACCGCATACTTTTGGGCGATCTCCAAAAGTTCGATTGGGATTTCGGTATCTGGATCGGGAAACCAGCTAGTACAGACATGTCGAGCTGAGCTCCACATCACGGGGTTTTGAGTCCTTAGACCCAGGTATTTGCAACCCGTAAGGCTCAAGGCGTGAATCACCAGGTGCTGAGAAATCAGCTTACCCCGAAAATCGGGGGCAACCATGATTCCAACCAAGTACAGCATGTCGCCGATTACCCTAAACAAGGCAAAGGCGACATCCAGTCCACCGTGCGACATCACTAGGCAGAAATCGGCTTCTGCCAGGTGGGCACGAGTGTCTTCGACGAGTTCGGGTGTTGTTGATTGGCAAAAACCTCCTGCCACCAACTCAACTGCCTTCTCGTTACACGGGTAACGCAACTGGATCTTCACCCTATCCTCCTTTTGTTGTGGTTCATTTCGACTACCAACCCGGACACCAGTCAAAGTCGCGCTCTTCCGAGTCCGACTTTTCGTTTGGCCGAGGCTGTTTTGCAGAACCCTCTTCAGGCGGGTATAAACAGGGGCTATCCTGGCCCGTCTTATCCGCTTGCTTACTCTTCTTGCTCACTTGGCCTCCTAAAGCCAGCCGTGGATGTTTTGCGGAACTAAAAATCCCGCCCTCACAACATATGTTTAAATATGCTGCAAGGACGGGATTCTAAAATTCCGCGGTACCACCTTACTTATCATTTTGTTACCATAAAATTAATAACAAAAAAGACCTCTTCGCTGACTCAGACTTCACGACCGTGAAACGACAACAGCTATCCTATGATTACGGAGGAATCCGAGCTTCCACTAATGCAGAAGCCTCCCTTCCGCCTAAGAAGCGGATACTTAGCCCCAACCCCCACGAAACCGTGAGGAACTAAGCATGGGATTTGTACTTGTTAAATTACACTGACTGATCGGATTATACATACCGAATATATTGTTGTCAAATAACAATAACCCCGCTAGTTGCGGGGCTAATTAATAATTCAATTGGTTACGGGCCGATGCGAATGCCCTTATATGTTGAGAAACAAAATTGGCATGTATCGGCCCGAGGTGGACCCTAACTGGGAGCTAAGGTCGCATGTGTTGCAGTCACGCTTCACTTGCATCCAGGCATGGGTGCGACTGACGCTTCCCAACCATCGTTACGGTATCTGGCCGGAGTCATACTTTCCTACATACAGAAATGTACGATTCCGGCCAAATTCCAGCGGGCACTAGCCTGCTTCCCCCTGAGCATAATAACTGCACGCAGACAATCCCTGCGACAGTAAGGAAGTTCTGGAACAAAAAACAAGGGGGTTGCTTTTTGTTACCAGAACTTCCTTACCGTCTGGTTGGTTGTGACTAGAAAAGAGTGTTCTTTGAGTTCAAACCTCTTTATGGTGGCTTGGTATGTGGCATGGATTTTTATTTTTGTTTTTAATGAACTAGATTGACTATAGTATAGCATAAGAATTATGCAAGAGTCAACCATTTTAGTATGAATTTAAGTTACTATACCTGTTGGAAGATATTGTATTTTTTACAATAATCCAACTTTTTGCTTCACTTCCACTAGCTTAGCATTAGCTATTTTGCCTGCTTTTACGTTTCCTGAGTGAATAATCTTGTATAGTTCATCCTCATTTGAACGATATTTTTCAAATTCGGCCTGTAGCTGGCTTAATTTGTCGGATACTAGCTCACCTAAAGATTGCTTGAAATCACCATAACCCTTACCATCAAACTTCATTTCGGCTTCGGCTACGCTAATATCCGCAAAGCCAGCATAGATCTCGAGTAAGTTAGAGATTGCAGGTTTATTCTTAACATCATGCCGAATCTTAGTATCGGAGTCAGTTACTGCTCGCTTGAATTTGTTTATTACAGATTCTGCACTTTCCCCAAGAGCTACATAGCTATCTGGATGGTCGCTTTTACTCATCTTTTGTTTAGGGTTATCAAGCCCTTTGATACGCGCTCCATGCTTAGGCACAACTGCTTTTGGTATCTTAAAGGTGTTACCATAGAGCTTATTAAACCTGTTTGCGATATCTCGAGTTAACTCTATGTGCTGTATCTGGTCTTCCCCTACAGGTACTTCATCACTATCATATAGTAAAATGTCTGCCGCCATCAGCACAGGGTAATTAAAGTAACCCACTAACTGGCCCTCCGAACTAGTCTTTTTGCTCTTATCCTTAAATTGCGTCATTCGACTAAGCTCACCCATCGTCACGTAGTTATCTAGTATCCAGAACAATTCGGCGTGAGCAGACACCATGGACTGCACTAAGATTATCGACTTTTTCGGGTCAATACCCACCGTCAACAACCAAGCAACCAAATCTAGAGTCCTCTGACGTAATGTATCCGGGTCTTGACGTACCGTAATAGCATGCGAGTTTGGTACAAAGAATATTGCTCGCGAGTCATGTTGGTTGGCTGGCCAGTGCTTCATTGCACCAAGGTAATTGCCGATCGTCATTTCGCCTGTTGGCTTTAGTCCAGAAAATACAGTTTTCATAAGCACATTATAACACTAACAAAGTCTAATCATCACCACTTGGCCTATCAAGAGCGATTGGTTCAACCACCTCGTCTGTACCGGCGATCTTAACGACGTCTTTATCGATCTTTTTGAGCTCTTTATGTGCATTATTATAATGATTCACGGTTGTACCAAGCGAATTACCCAATTTGTTCATAAATAACTCATAGGTCTTAATGTGTTTTCCTAGCATTCCGACGCGTTTTTGTATTTCCTTAGCCTGATCCTCTATCTGTAAGCTGCGCAGCCCCTGCATAACAGTTTGTAAGTACGCCATAAAAGTTGTTGGACTCACAATAATCACCTGCTTATCTCGAAATGCGTATTCAATCAAATCACGCGAGCTAGTATCTGCCAAGCCAATCTTATTTATCAATAAATCATTATAGATTGCCTCGGAGGGAATAAACATAAAGGCAAAATCCATAGTACCCTCATCTGGGCGAACGTACTTACTAGTTTCGTCTATTCTATTCTTAAGATCTTGCTTAAATTGCTTCGTATATACTTCTCGCTTAGCTTTATCTTTCTCCTCGATTAATCGATTATAATTCTCGAGACTAAATTTTGAATCTATCGGCAATATCTTGTTCTTTTCCAGCTTAATGATTGCGTCCACTATCTCGCCATCCTTAAATTTGTACTGCATCTGATAACGGTCCTTTGGCAAAACATTCTCTAACACCGTTAGTAGGTAATATTCTCCCAACACACCACGCTGTTTAGGGTTTTGTAATACATTCTGCAAAGTTTTGAGCTCATCAGCCACATCTACAAC
>CAYSEY010000063.1:0-679 GCA_964430405.1 uncultured Candidatus Saccharibacteria bacterium | reverse complement strand
GCCTGCATTGCAGTGTTATTTTTATCAATCCTATCCCCCATATGAGCTTGGGTCTGACTAATTAACTGTTGTAAACCTAGAATATCCTGCTTCAGTATTTGAGTATGATCAGAATTAGTATCTTTTTTGGTAAGCAATAAGTAAATCACCGCCCCAACCCCAACTATTAATACCACCACCAACACAATAAGTAATGTTGTCATCTCGCCTCCTGTTTCATTAAGTATAGCATGGTAAATTTTGCGAACACAAGCCGAATATTTTAACATTATTACATTTGACACCAATGAACAATATATAGATTCAATAGTCACAAACTTGTAAGATGCTAATTATTACTGTGGCTAACAGATTGAGAATGATATCTATATACTCATATTTAGTGTTATAGCACCATCAATATGTAATAAAAACTAGTCTTTCAGGCTGCGAAGATATGCAATAGCTGAAGCTGCAAAGAAGCCTAAACTACCAATCATCAAGCCAGTTTGCAAATAGATCACCACCAAGAACGCCATGCCCCCAGGTGTTTCACTGCCTACGTATATATAATTATAAACAATAAACTTAACCAACTGCATAAGCACCAGACAACCGAAACCATATATAATGTACCGACGCGTCTTAGTGCGATTAAGCTGTCGTGCTGCAGCCACCATCTGTTGCTTTGATGGCTTAG
>CAYSEY010000062.1:0-5124 GCA_964430405.1 uncultured Candidatus Saccharibacteria bacterium | reverse complement strand
TAATGCATTATTGCAAAACATAGGCTCGAGGTTGCCCAATTCCTTTGAGCTTAATTTGCCCAAACCACAATAACTGGTTGACAAAGCTATCATTTATTGGGTAAAATATTACCTGAAGGCCGAAAAGGCTTTTTTAGATTAAACAGACTTATGCGCGGATTTACTACCTACATTAAACTCTCAATTGCAGAGATGCAAAAGGTTGTTTGGCCCACACGCAAGCAAGCTTTACAGCTAAGTATTTTGATAGTTGTTGTATCTTTGATCCTAGGTGTAATTCTTGCCGGGCTTGATACTGCCTGGCGTACAGCTCTCAAGTCGCTCATATTAAGGATTCCATAAATTATGACATCTATGCAGAAAGATTGGTATGTGATTCACACCTACTCTGGTTACGAAGACCAGGTAGCTGAAGCATTGCGCCAGAGAATTGACTCTCTTGAAATGAAGGAAAAAATATACAACGTAATTGTTCCTAAAGAGAAGCAGATTGAAATTAAGAATGGTAAACGCCGCACGGTTGAGCGAAAGATATTCCCTGGCTATATTATGGTCGAAATGGTAGTTACTGAAGACAGTTGGTTTGTAGTCCGAAATACACCAAACGTTACTGGCTTTGTTGGCACAAGCACTACACCCTCGCCGTTAAGCGAAGATGAAGTGAAGTCAATTCAACGCCGAATGGGAATAGATGAGCCAAAATATAGTATCGACTTTAAGATTGGCGAGACAGTTAATATTACAGATGGCCCATTCAAGGGATTCGATGGCCAGGTAAACGAAATCGACGAGCAGAAGGGTAAGATCAAGGTGTTAGTTAGTATGTTTGGTCGTGAAACCCCGGTAGAACTTGATTCATTACAGGTAAAGAGGATTTAGGAGAACTAAAATGGCAGAAGCAAAGAAAATAGCAGCAAAAGTAAAGATGGTAATTATGGGTGGGCAGGCTACGCCAGCCCCACCAGTTGGTTCAAGTTTAGGTCAGCATGGCGTAAACATGATGGATTTTATTAACCCATTCAACGAGCAAACTCAAGACCGTAAGGGTCAACCAACTCCAGTCTCGGTAACGATTTACGAAGACAAGACAATGAGCTTTGTGATTAAAGGTACTCCAGCAAAAACCCTTATTAAGGACGCACTTAAGCTTAAAAAAGCTTCCGGTGTGCCCAATAAAGATAAAGTTGGTAAACTTACTCAAGCTCAATTAACAGAAATTGCAGAAAAGAAAATGCCTGATCTTAACGCTAACGACATTGAAGCGGCTAAGAAGATTATAGCTGGCACCGCACGGTCAATGGGCGTTGAAGTAGATTCTAAGTAGTTTATAGGGCGCTCTACTACAAGTCAGAGCGTCTCGTTAAATCCCTTAGAGGATTTTGCAACAATTATTAACCTAGCTGTGGAAGTGTACTTAAAAGGCACGTTATTACCACGAAAGGAGAGCAAAAATGGCTGAAGCCAAAAAGACATCTAAAAAAGATAATGCCAAGGAAGAGGTAGAACCCAAGAAGGCTACCAAAAAAGCAGTAGATAAGACAGAGTCAGAGGAAGCTACCAAAAAGCTTGCTACCGCTAAAGCTGGTAAGCGTAGTGCTAAAGCTGTATCTGAAGTCGAGCAAAAAGAAGCCAAGGAAGTAAAAAAGGCCAAAGCTAAAGAAACTGCCGTGGATGTCCCTAAAATAAAGCAAAAACCACGGGTTAAAAAGTACTCTAAGAACCAAAAAGCAGGACGTGAGATGTTAGAACAAGAAAAGTTATACGGTCTTAAGGAGGCTATTGAGCTTTTGCCTAAAATCTCTAAAGTAAAATTCGACGCCACTGCTGAGCTACATGCCGCACTAAATATCGATCCGCGTCAGGCCGATCAGATGGTTCGAACTAATACATCATTGCCGGCCGGTACAGGCAAGACAATCCGTGTCGCAGTAATTACTGGCGAGAAAGAAGCCGAAGCTGCTAAAAAAGCTGGAGCTGATAGTGTTGATTCGGATTCGATCTTGAAAGAAATTGGAAAAGAAAAGTTTAATTTCGATGTATTGATTGCCTCGCCAGATAAAATGGGCGAACTTGGTAAGTTGGCAAAGATACTTGGCCCTAAGGGATTAATGCCTTCACCAAAGAACGGTACTGTTACCGCTGATCCAGCAAAATCTGTTGAAGAGTTTAAAAAGGGTAAGGTTGAACTTAAAAACGATGCCAATGGTGTAGTACACGTTGCCTTTGGAAAGCTTGGTTTTAAAAACGAAGACCTATACTCGAATGCCAAAGCTGTAATTAAGGCTCTTTCGAATGCTAAACCGAGTGGAGTTAAGGGTGTGTTTATCCGCACAATGTATGTAACCTCTAGTATGAGTCCTTCAATTAAGCTCGATCATAACGAAGCTATCAAAGAATCTAAAGAAAAGTAGATACTTACCAAAGCAAAAAACGATCTGCAAATAAGCGGATCGTTTTTGCTTACGCTTTCATTTTAGACTAGCGGTTGTTATTCTTAATTCAACCAAAGTTCGTTCTATCTTCAGGAGGGTAGTACCTTGAATACAGGAGTCATGGGGGATTCTGAAATCCGCCAATGCATGGAAGCCGGGCAGGTCATCATCGATCCGTTCGATCCTGATCTGCTCAAGTCGAGTAGCTACGACGTCCGTTTGGGCGGCTGGTTCTACTTGGCCGAACGCGTGGGTCACCGCGTGGACTTCTCGCCTTATGATGAGGGAGAAGTGCGGGGCTACTACCAAGGACCGCTGAAGGCGGTGTCGCATGTGCAGTGGTGTGATGAGCATCAGCGCATGCCATTCCGTGGCATTGGACCCGATGAGTTGATCATCGTGCTCAAGCCCGGCGAGTGCATCTTGGCCCACACGGTGGAGTTCATCGGTGCTGCCTATGGTGCCACCACAATGATGAAGGCTCGCTCCAGTCTGGGGCGGATCAACATCAGTGCTTGCGACGACGCCGGCTGGGGTGATGTGGGCTACGTCAATCGCTGGACCATGGAGGTTCGCAACAAGAACCAAGAGGTTTGGCTGCCACTGGTAGTGGGAATGCCGATCGCTCAGATGGTGTTCTTTTGGGTGGGTGACGCCAGCCAGAACTATGGAGAAGGCGGTCACTACCAGGAGGGAACTGACATCACAGCAATCAAGGCTGGGTGGAAGCCTGAATCGATGCTGCCACGCATGTTCAGTGCCGGCAACACCGAGATCCGCCAACGGCTCAGTACTGCAGCCGACGTGGTCTACTGACCATCTCGACCGTGAGGAGATTGTTCCTTACGGTCGAATCACGCATTTATTTATTTAGCTTATGGTTTTATTACGCGTTCTAAACAGCTAAAATGATCAAGGTTCTCAACCTTGAAAGTTGAATATACGAAAGAGAGGTGGCAAGTGTCACGGCCAATCTATGTGGTGTTTGAGGGCGTGGATGGTTGTGGCAAAACCACACAGTCCCGTCTTTTGGCTGAGCGGCTGAATGCTGTTCATACCAAGGAGCCTGGTGGAACCGAGCTTGGCGCGCATCTGCGAGCAACTTTGCTCGACCCAGGGCTCTCTGGCAAGATCGACCCGTTCGCTGAGCTTTTGCTCATGAACGCGGATAGGGCTCAGCACCTGCGTGAGCTGGTGTTGCCGGCTTTGCAGTCAGGCTGTTCGGTAGTGCAAGACCGCAGTTACTTCAGCAGTCTTGCTTACCAGGGTCATGCCCGGGGGCTCTCGCTCGATCTGGTCCACGCAGTCTGTGGATTGGTGATGGGTGAAGTGATTCCGCACAGGATCTTCGTGCTCGATATTGACATTGAGCAGGTTGAGCAACGTCGCGGTGGTGCCGGACATGATGCAACCGACCGATTCGAGCAAGAAGCTCGCGATTTTCGCGAGCGTTTGATCGCCGGGTATCGAGTGGAGGCAACAAGGGCGTCTGCCCTAAACGCAGTACTCTTGGATGCTCGTGGTACCCAAGAGGAAGTGACAAGTTCAATCTGGGCTCAAGTCGAGCCCCTGCTCACACAAGGAGGGGCATGATGCCCAACGCAGTGGTCGAAAGGCCAACCTACGTGGTGGAGGAATTCTCCGACGCTGAGCGAGCAATCCTCAGTCGGTACTTCACCAACCTCGATCGGCCGGTGTTCTGCCTGATCAACCTGCCAGAGCTCGTGAAGGGCGCGTTGTATGCGCGCTACTCCCGTACTTCCAAGAGCACCCGCAGGCTGTTCCTGGATGAGTTCGTCAACCGTGAGGAAATCGCGGTGCCGGCAGTTCTGAATGATCTGCGTTCCAGCGAGCGTTCGATCATGGATGGTGAGCCTGATGAAGAAGAGGCTCTCCGGAAGTGGAAAGCCGACCCATCCATCGCATTTCAAGCGATTGCCCGCCAGCTGGAGAGAGGAACGATCGATCCGATCTTCTCGATGCAGCATGCCGAGGGTTTGTACCGGCGCGTTTTCGACGAGTACGGCGACGATTCGGTCACCCAGCTCGGTGGCGTTCATGTCGTGTTCGAGCAGGCCAGCAACATCGTAATCAATCTCATCGAGTGGGGGCGGTTGGCGGCTTACTTGGAGCAGTCGACGCGTTACATCGACTTCTCCTTGCCGTTGCCGGATGGGCGCTTCCGCTACTACCTCGATCCGGAGATCATGGCCGGTCCTCATGCCGAGGATTACGCCGTGGGGATGGACGAGCTATTCGGGTTGTACCAGCAGATGCTGGCGCACGCCGTCGACTACTTCGCACGGCTCAATCCGCGCGAGGACTTCGATGGCGACGACCGGGCCTACCGGACCACCATCCGGGCTAAGGCTTTCGATACCATCCGGCCGATGTTGCCGGCGGGTATCGTCAGCAACGTCGGGTTCTTCGGTTCGGCACAGGCGGCGGCCAACATGTTGCGTCGCTTGCTCAGTTCCGAATTGCCAGAAGCCCGCGTTTTGGGGCAGATGGCGCTCGAGGAGCTGCGGCATCCCGATGCCGCGCCGGCGTTCTTCAACCAGATCGATGATCCCGAGAAGGGTCTGAAGTGGTTGGGGTACTTCGAAGACACGCGGCATTCAGTGACAGAGTGGATGAAGGCCAATGAGCCCGAGCCCCACACTGTCACGGGAGTGAAGGTGCCGGCCCAAAA
>CAYSEY010000061.1:1726-5154 GCA_964430405.1 uncultured Candidatus Saccharibacteria bacterium | reverse complement strand
GAAGTTAGTAACTATCTGTACAAGATCACAAAACGAAATCCAATCGTACTTCCAGTTGTGATCGAAGTTTAAAACCTATTGATAGTCTCGTCCTCGGGAGTATAATTTCTTTCAGGTCTTGATTGATCCTGGAGGAGCAATGTCGTTTTGGCAAGAGCAAGACGAAAACCCTGCAACCTTCAATTTGGTGAAGAGGGTTCACGATATGACCGATGAAGAATTCTGTGAGTTCTGCCAAATGGTAAAAAACGCCTGCGAGTGTGGATTGGAGGATTTTCAGGGGGTTCCAACTTCCGAAGCTTACAACCTAGCCATGTCAGATGCCGAATTCAGGCATAGGCTGAGAGGAGTAGACTTTCCAATATGATCAAGGCCATCTGGGTCTGCTCGTTATTTGAGCAGGCCTTTGGCTTTTTAGCTTATAATAGACGGTTAGTAATGCACAATTGTTTATTTTAGATTTGTAAGAAATTGCCCAAGCTAGCCTACAGGTGTATATTTACATTATATAAGGAGGGAGCATGAAGGATATTAGGGCATACAGTGCCGAAGTTATTGGTACGGGAATATTAGTAATGGGTGGTTGCGGTACCGCTGTTTTGGCAGCCAGCAAGGTAGGGACATTGGGCGTTGCACTAGCATTCGGATTATCACTATTGATTATGGCGTACGTGATTGGTCATATATCGGGTGCACACATAAATCCTGCAGTTACACTCGGGCTAGCTTCGATTGGCAAGTTTGACTGGAAGAAGGTGCCGGGTTACCTAGTGGCTCAAGTTCTAGGAGGAATCTTGGGAGGACTAGTTATATTTGTTATAGCCACGCATACTCCAGGCTTTGAACTTAGCGCACAGACTTTTGCTGTTAATGGATTTGGTAGCTTATCACCAACTGGGGTCGGTATGCGCACCGTATTCTTTACTGAAGTCGTTATGACAGCTCTATTGGTATTTGCAGTTGCCTCAACTACAGACAAGAAATTTAGTGCGGGGTTTGGCGGGATCGCCGTTGGCTTCATGTTGGCTCTGATTCACCTCATAAGCATCCCTGTAGACAACACTTCTGTTAATCCAGCCAGAAGTATCGGTGTGGCAATTTTTGTTGGTGGCTTGGCTGTAGAGCAATTATGGTTATTTATACTAGCTCCAGTTGTTGGCGGTATCATCGGGGCTGTCACATATAAACTAATTGCTGATAAGAAGTAATTTATAGCTCTACTTTGCCTGTTTCGGATTGCATCTTGAATAGTTTGGCGTAGAGGCCATCGTTTTTTATTAATTCTAGATGCGATCCTCGCTCTTCAATACGTCCCTTTTCAAGCACAATTATCTCGTCGGCATGGCGAATTGTGCTGAGCCTATGGGCAATAATAAGTGACATCCTGCCCTCTAGGAGCTTTTTGATACCATCTTGCACTAACTGCTCCGATTGGCTATCTAGTGCACTTGTGGCTTCATCGAGGATGATTAAATCAGGGTTTTTAAGGATTGCCCGGGCTATTGCAATTCGTTGCTTTTGGCCGCCGCTTAATTTGATACCGCGTTCTCCGACAAGCGTTTCATAACCATTTGGAAGCTCTAATATAAATTCGTGAGCATGAGCAAGCTTTGCAGCAGCTATTATATCTTGATTGGTTGCATTGGGCTTAGCGAGCTTAATATTTTCTATTACAGAAGTATTAAAAAGTGCCACATCTTGCATTACTATGGCTAGTTTTTGCCTAATTGAGTTCTGAGTATATTCATTTGCGCTTGATCTATTAATAAGTAGTTCACCCTCCGTGGGAAGGTAAAACCTTAATAATAGTTGGGTTATAGTTGATTTCCCAACCCCAGATGGCCCGACCAAGGCAATGCTTTTGCCGGCTGTCAGATCAAAACTTATATCTTTCACGGCACCTTTTTTGCCATCGGGATAGTTAAAGCTAATGTTTTTGAATTCAACTTCATCTAGCTTGTCTACATCTTTGGCATTTTGCAGATCTTCTATAGTGGGTTTTGTGTTGAGAAGCTTTATTAACCTGGCAGTAGTAACTTCAGTATTGCCGGTCGTATCGATAAACCTGCCGATTGGAACCATTGAGATGATTAGGTCACGTGCGAAGTAGGCGACTAACAAGATATCACCAGGGGTGTATTGTCCGTTAATTGCCATTATTGCAATTATTGAAATTGCAGCGAGGAGCCCTATTGATCCGATAGAATCGCGGGTAACGTTGTGACGTCGCTGAATTTTGTACTGCCTTAAACGATTCAGCTGGATGTTATTAGTAAAGTCATTGAATTGTTTTTTAACGCTATTTTCTGCGCTCAGACTTTTTATCGTTGATGTATGAGAAAGCGATTCTGTCAGCTGGGCATTATATTTCTCGAAGTATTCGTTTGCTCGATCGTTATATTTCTTACTTTTGCGCACTTTCCGCAGGCTTATATATACCATAATAGGGCAAATTATCATCATAATAATTCCCACGTATACATTGTTTATTAATAGTACGATCAGAATAAAGATAGAGCTAAATATTACCGTACTTAGCCATTCGTTTAATTGCCATATCCAGTCTAGAAGGTCGTATATGCCTTGATTGACTTTTTGAGCCAACGCACCTGGGCGCATTTTTTCTATGTAATCTATCGAGAGGTCCATTAATTTTGGAAATACTCTTTGTCGCAATGTCGTAATCGTTTTTATTCGAAGATTGTCTGATACTTTCTCATTTACGAACATCAAGACTTGCTCAGCAGCAAATACTAATCCAAGTATGATCAGGCTTTTGTAGATGAGGCCGTTATCAACATTTGTTGAATTTTCGGCTAACTTACTGATTTGGTTAATAATGTCTCTAAACACAAAGGGCACATAAACAAACAGCATAGATCTGGCAATGTTGATGGCGAGCAGTAATAGCTGGCTACGATGCATGCCCTTTAGGTAGATGATCATTTTAAAGATATTTTTCATAGCTTGATTATCTGCTGGAGAAGTAGAATTGACAAGCGTTGTATTTATTACATAAATATGCTATAATACTTATGTTTTGAAATATACAGCGATCCAAAATACTCTAGCAACACTTCTGGGGAAAGGGATATAATGAAGCGTATGCCTAAAAAACGTGGTCGTAAGCGATCTAAACCTAAAAAACAATATAAGAAGGACAATAAGAACGAAGAGAGTGGCTTAAAACGATCAGTTCTCAAGGAGATTGTTGCTATACTGCTAGTCACTTTAGGTGTATTTATTATTCTGGCGCTCATCGGGGTAGCAGGAGATCTTGGCAAATGGGTTCTGGAGGCTTTTAGGTTTGTAATTGGCCAAAGTGTTTATGTACTGCCAATAGCGCTATTCGGTGTAGCCTTTATGTTGTTTGCACAAGAAAAGTATCCACTTCGTGTTTACAATGTTGTAGGTATAATAAGTTTCTT
>CAYSEY010000061.1:0-1716 GCA_964430405.1 uncultured Candidatus Saccharibacteria bacterium | reverse complement strand
CTGAGCACAATCTTGCAGGCAGTATTGGCTCCTGAAGGCACTGCTATGGATATTAGTACTATTGGCCAATATGGGGGAGTGGTGGGGTATGGAGTTTACTCGGTGGTCTCTCCAATTCTAACCGAGGGAGTTCTGATATTTATTTTTGTTATGCTAATGATCATTTCTATTATTGTGGCGGTGAATGCTCGCCTCAAACAAATATTGGCCAAGCTATTCTCACCACTTAAACGCAACAAGTCAGAAGAGAGTGAAGAGACAGACAGCAACTTTAAGATCAATACTCAACTACCTATAAAGGGTACAATTGGCGGAAAGAGCAAAGAAGAGCCAAAACCTGAGCCTGAGCCAATCGTGAGTACAACTGACAAAGATTGGAAATACCCATCGTTAGGATTGTTGGAGACTACCGTAACTCAGGCAGATCCTGGCGATGCGAAAGCCAACGCCGAAACTATACGGTCGACATTTTCAGATTTTGGTTACGATGTAAAAATGGATGGGGTAGATGTTGGTCCAACTGTTGCTCAGTACAGCCTGAAGCCACCAAACGGTGTAAATTTGTCTAAAATAGCCGCGCTAGATCGTAACTTGGCCTTGGCACTAGAGGCCCATCAGATCCGTATTGAAGCGCCAATTCCAGGCAAAAGTTTGGTTGGCATTGAGGTGCCCAATAAAAAAGCCGCAACTGTTCGCTTAAAAGACATCTTGTCTTCCAAGCAAATGGAGAGCCACAAGGGTAAGTTGACCTTTGTTTTGGGCAGAGACGTAAGTGGTGAAATTATCGCATCAGACCTACATAAGGCGCCACATCTACTAGTGGCAGGTGCTACCGGATCAGGTAAGAGTGTTATGATCAACACCCTACTAATTAGCTTGTTGTATCGCAATAGTCCAAGTGAGTTAAAGCTAATATTGGTCGATCCAAAACGTGTTGAAATGACTTTGTATAACGATATCCCACATTTACTTAGTCCGGTTATCTTTGAGCCCGACAAGACTATATCGGCTCTTAAGTGGGCGGTGGCCGAAATGGAACGACGTCTCAAATTACTAAGTGAACACAAAAAGCGCGATATTGGTGAGTACAACCAGCAAAAGGGTGTTGATCATATGCCTTATATTGTTATTGTCATCGACGAGCTGTACGACTTAATGCTGGCTGCCGGCAAGGATGTTGAAGCCTTGATACAGCGTATTGCTCAGATGGCTCGTGCGGTGGGTATTCACCTAGTGCTTGCGACTCAGAGGCCAAGTGTAAACGTAATTACAGGAACTATTAAGGCCAACGTTCCGACTCGAATTGCTCTCACTACAGCAAGCCAGGTAGATTCGCGAACTATTATTGATATCGCTGGAGCCGAAAAGCTACTAGGTAAAGGTGATATGCTGTTCTCCAGCCCCGAATTCATTAAGCCAAAACGTGTTCAAGGCGTGTTCTTGAGCGAAGAAGAGGTAACTAAAGTTGCAGATTTCTTAAAATCACAGCGCGATCCGCAGTATAACGAAGAAGTGCTTGCTCAGGCCGTACGAATTAAGGGAATGGCTAGCATAGGGGACATGGATGGTGGCGATGATGATGAATTGTTCGATCAAGCTGCGGAAATTGTCATACAGAGTGGCAAGGCATCGGCCAGTCTGTTACAGCGTCGACTAAGAGTTGGGTACGCGAGAGCCGCAAGACTTATCGATATCCTTGAGGATAGAGGGGTGGTC
>CAYSEY010000060.1:3655-5210 GCA_964430405.1 uncultured Candidatus Saccharibacteria bacterium | reverse complement strand
GCGCTCACCGCTTTGGTCTTGCCAACTGCGATTAGTGGCAACGCTAAAGCTGGTTACATTCTGCCCACTAGGAGTTGTACGCATTTCTGGGTCTCTTGTGAGATTACCCATAACGATCGCTTGGTTAAAATCCTTAGCCATTAGTTATTGTCCTCCACCTTAGTTTCTTTAGCCTTTGGAGCGCTTTTGGTCTTGGTGACTTTAGTAGGTTGCTTTAAATACCGCACGTTTTCGAGTGATACGATAAGATATCGCATTACTTCTTCTGTAATTCTCAAGGTTTGGTTAATCTTAGCTACTTGAGCTGGATCAGTATCAACCTGATAGAACACATAGATACCCCAGTCTTGTTTGTTGATCTTATAAGCTAGTTTACGCTTACCCCAATTATCTTTTTTGCTAATTTTGCCGCCATTCTTCGTGAGAATAGCTTCAATTTTTTCGAGTGTGGTCTCTAGATCTATCTCTAGATCAGGATGTAACACTACTGCGATTTCATATTTACGCATTTAGAACTCCTCTCTTCGGCCCATCCCCGGTTTACCCAGGGGCTCGTCTCCGACGTTATAGTCGGAGCAAAAAGGTTACTTAATTTGACGCTGTTATTCTACCTTATAATCAGCTTTGGGTCAATATAACTACAGATGCAAACATCCTCCATATCGGGCTATAATACATAACATGCAACGGTTAGCATCTCAAATTATTGGCTCCTCTATATTTAGCGTTCATGCTGGCGGCAAAATAGCTGAAGTAACTGGAATCTTGGTGCGACGCAAAGACCTAAAAGTTCAGCTGTTTGCTGTAAAGCCAGTCGACAACGACAAAAAACAGTTTTTACTTAGTAGCGACATAAGAGCCTACGACGGCAATAGACTAATTATTGACTCATACCAGGATATGTCCGAAGAAGACGAGCTAATAAGACACCATGAACTAATAAAGGATGGCGGTAAATTGATCGGATCTAAAGTAGTGACTCAATCCGGTAAGCACCTAGGAAAGGTGCTGGACTTCTCTATCGATACCACACACCACTTTGCAAACAAGATACATGTTCGAGCAACCTGGCCACAACGGCTCATACACGAAAGGCTAATTATTGACCGTTCAGACATCGTAGATATAACCGACAACAAAATAATAGTTAGGGATGCAACAGTTAAGGCTAAGTCGACCGCAAAAGTATTGCCGGCCTAGTACCAGGAGCCTATAATAAAACAAAACGGAGGTGTGAGTGTTAGTTGTTGCAATTTGGGCCGTATTGGCCGTAGTAGTATTTAGATTAGTTTTCAAAAAGAGCTAATTGCTCAAAGGCCTGCTGAATTAAGCTATAACTATAACCTCGTCGAGCCAAAAACTCGGTGAGTTTTTGTTTATCTCGATACCTGCTCTGGCGATAACGAGAACTTGTTAGCTGACAGATACTATCCAACTGCTGAGATTCATCGATCTCTGCCAAGCAATCGTCGATCATCACACTATCGACGCCTTTTTGTAATAGCTCCATCTTAATAACAGCTAAGGGTCTTGGTGCCAAATCTATCCTATTCTT